>JALTVH010000284.1 GCA_027049085.1 Aquificaceae bacterium
TTGCGAGGGTGCCGGTGCCTGAAGGTGTAAAAAAGGTTGAGGGCGGGAAGGAGAGGCAGGACTCTGTTCTCAACGCTCTCCTTGAAACCGAGGCAGAGGTTGTTGTCGTCCACGACTCCGCAAGGCCTCTCGCAACGGAAGAGATGTTCAGGGAAGTGTCAAACCTTGGAGACCTTGACGGCAAGATCACAGCGGTGCCTTCAAGGGACACGATAAAAGAGGTATCGGGAGAGACGGTGCTTCGCACCGTGGACAGGAGCCACCTGTGGCTCTCTCAGACACCCCAGGGATTCAAACGCAAGGTGTTGCTGGAGTGCCACTTCAGGGCAAGGAATGAAGGCTTTTACGGAACCGACGATGCGAGCCTCCTTGAACGCTACGGTTACAGGGTGGGAGTGGTAATGGGATCCTTCTGGAACATAAAGGTTACTTATAGAGAAGACATTCAGTTCCTTGAAAGGATCCTTACAAAGGAAAAACCGGGAGGTGTTGCATGAGGATCTCAGTATCGAAAGCTGTGCTCTTCCTCCATGCATTCCCCCTGAGCTCGGAGATGTATTTCCATCAGTTCAGGGCCCTTGAGGAGAAGAAAATTCCCTACTTAGCACCTGACTATCCCGGCTTTGGCAACAGTCCCAACCTTCCCGGAGATATAACCATTGAAAGGCTCACTGACCATACAGTGGGGAAACTTACAGAGCTCGGTGTAAAGAAGGTCATTGCGGTCGGCGACAGTATGGGCGGTTACATTATCTTTGACATGTTCAGGCGCTACAGAGATCTTTTAGCGGGAATGGTATTCGTTTCTACAAGAGCGGAAGGGGAAACCCCAGAAGGTAAAAAAGCCCGCTACAACCTAATCGGAAGAGTCAAAGAAGAGGGCAAAGGATTCCTGATTAACATGATGCTTGAAAATCAAACTTCCCCCGCAACGAAAAAGGACCCTCACAAGATGAACCACCTGCGGTGCATAATGGAAAAGGCGACCGAGGAGGGTATAATTAAAACCCTTAAAGCCCTCGCAGAGAGAAGGGACAGCACAGACCTCCTTGCAAGCATTGACCTCCCAGCTCTCGTGGTTGCCGGGAAAAACGACGACAGGGTAACACCTCCAGAGGTTGTTAAGAAGATCGCCGATGGCATAAAGGGGTCAACTTACGTTGAACTTGAAAATTCTGCCCATCTTCCACCCTTTGAGAATCCTTATGAATTCAACAGAGTGCTTCTGAATTTTGTAGAATACTGTTGGTAATTGGGGAATGAAAAAAATAATAAGAACTTTTGTATTCCTTGCACTGCTGGGGATTATAGGATACACGGCATACAATGTCTTTTTTCTCAAGCCAAAGGTCCACAACCTTGATCAGCTTGAAAAACTGCCAAAAAAGAAGGAGGTGAGCCTCCTTATCTCTCCGAGAGCTTACGTTGACAGGGTAACTGTCCTTGCAATACAGGGGATGAAGGAGGTGGTGCTCTTTGACGGAAAACTGCCCCAGACGATAAACGAGGTAACCTTTGTGGTGGAACCTGCCAAGGCAGGGCTCAGAGACGGTTCTGCGGTTATCCAGGTCAAGCTCAGGAGATTTTTCCTTCTCAAAGAAACCTTTGAGGTGAAGGCGATTGTTGATACACAGCCCCCCAGGGTGAGGCTCCTCTGGGCTCCCTACATGGTTCTTCAGGGAGGCTCCGGAGGGATCAAGGTACAGCTCAGCGAAAAGGCTGACCTGTGGGTGGAAGTGGGCAACTGGAAGTTCCCCTCTTACGAGGTGCCCGGAAAGGAAAACAGGCGGATCGCCCTCTTCGGGGTGCCCGTTGACACCTCAA
>JALTVH010000285.1 GCA_027049085.1 Aquificaceae bacterium
GTCGTGGAGCATTGAGGGAAAGTGGTCCCTTGTTGGAGGAATTAGCTCTTCATAAAAAATCTTTCTGTATTCTTCGGCGGAATTCCAGAAGGTTCTAATCCCCCTTGCTTTCAGTACCTCAAAGATCTCATCAATGATCCTGTCCATAAGGAAACTTGTTGAAGGGTTGTCAGCAATGTATCCATAATTGACCTCAAGAAGGGCACCCAGCGGGTTAAGAGCGCAGTTATAAATGATCTTAGCCCAGAGGTACTGGTAAACCCTGGGGTCGTACCTTGTGGGAATCCCCGCTTCAGAAAAAGTTTTTGCAAGTTTTGTCATAAATTCCTCATCTATATTTCCCGAAGGATCGCCTATCACAACGTCATCAGCACACACAGTTATTCTGATCCTCCCTCTCTCAAGAACCTCTGAGCCATAAATTATTCGGGAAAGGATAACCTTACCCTTACCGTAGAAATCTACCGCTTTCTCATAGTTCCCATAGCCATTCTGAGCAATCAGTAAGAGGGTTTTATCGCCAACTGCAGGTTCAACTGCCTTAAGGGCTGACTCTGTATCATAGGACTTTACCGAGATGACCACCACATCGGGGACAAAATCAAGGTCTTCAGCGGATGTGATCGTGCAAACCCTCTGTGTAAATTCTCCCCAGATACCTTCAACCCTGATGGTATCAAGTTCCTGACCCTTCTTAACAAGACCCGCACACTGGTGCCCTGCCCTTGATAGAAAGGCAAGAAAGGAAGCGCCGATAGCACCAACACCAACTATTAAAAAATTCACCGAACTGACCTCATTACAAACCAGAAGGTCTCAGCCCACCTTCTTGTGTTTGTGTTTCTGCACTTGACTCCAATCCTGTTCCATTTGCTCTTGAGCGGCTTTGATATTTTAATAAAAACTTTTGCTCCCTCCATCTCTGCGATCCTCCAGCCGATCTCAGAAACATAGACTCTGCAATCTCTGTAAAGTGCTCTTTCCCTAAGCTCCCCGCCTATCCTCTCTGGCGGATTTAATTCAAGGAATCCTGGCTCCGGCATCAATTCTTTCAATGGAAGGGTCTCTCTTTGGAGCTTCTTTACAAAATGTTCCATCCTGCTCCAGCTCCCCACAATAGCCTGCCTGCTTAACCTGAAGAGGTCGGAACCATTATCAACGTTTCCCGGATCCTGAGTAAAGACAGCCCTGTATCCCCTCTGCCTGAGGACCTCAATGAGGGCAAGGTTATAAAAGCCGTAAGGGAAAGCGTACATGGTGGGTTTCTTCCCAAAGATCTTCACAAACCGTGCCTCACTTTTGTCAAGGTCCTCAAGGAACCTACTTAGATCAACATCAAAACCGAAGGCTCTGTGAGAATATGAATGATTTTCAAACTCAACCTTTCCGTACCTCTGAAGTTCCCTTATATCCTCAAGAGTAAGGAAGTCGGGATACCTTCCAACCGCTTCCATGTAAAGGAATACTGTAAAGGGAAAGCCAAATTCTTTGAGGATCTCAAAGGCTTTCATCGTACTTTTGTACCCGTCATCAATGGTAATGACCGCAGTTTTTTCGGGGATTTCCTCTTCCCTCTCAAGCATGTCCACAAGTTTGCTCATCGGAATCACCCTGTAGCCATTGTCCCTCAGGTACTTCATCTGGTTGTAAAAATCCTCAAGGGAAACCGAGGTGCTCGGGAACCTCTCATCCCCAAAGCGGTGGTAAAGGAGAATAGTTGCGTGCCCGCCCCGTGCAAACTCAGCGAGCGAAATTATCAGAAAGAGTACAGCTGTCAAAGCGCGTAAGATCATTCTCCCTGATGATCC
>JALTVH010000286.1 GCA_027049085.1 Aquificaceae bacterium
GCAAGAACCTCAACCCAGTGGATAACCCTTGAACCGCCGTAGGTTTTCTCAAGAGCCGTGTTGACAATGTGGATCATCGCAGGCGTTATCTCGGGACCTATTCCGTCTCCCTCAATGTAAGGGATAATCGGGTTGTCAGGAACCTCTATCCTTCCTTCTTTCAGGGAAATGAAGATCCCTTCCTGAGGGATACTCGCCTTTCCTTCCCAGGTGTGGACATTATCTTCCGCTTTGATCTCCATTATTTCCTCCAGAAAAGGTGATAACAATTTTATGTGAGGGACGGAAGGCTGTCAAGATTTTTCAAACAATGTTTTAAAGTTGTTAGAATGTTACAATAGCCGATCATGCGTTCCCTTGAAAAGACCCTTGACGTTCTTGATCTCCTGATGGAAAAGGGAACAGCAGGTGTTACCGAAATAAGCAGAGAGCTGGGACTCAATAAAAACAACGTCTTCAGGATCCTTGTAACACTGGAAGAGCACGGTCTCGTTGAAAAGGAGGAAGAAACAGATAAGTACAAGCTCTCGGTAGGCAGTGTTGCGCTGGGCTACGGGTTTATTCAGAAACACCCACTGACAAAGCTGTCAATCCCCGTTCTTAAAAGCCTCAGGTTCAGGCTCGGAGAGACTGTTAATCTCGCTATGCTTGAAGAAAAACAGCAGTATGTGATTTACGTTGCCAGCGAGGAAACCATAAAGCCTGTGAAGATAAAATCAAGACTGGGAAGGCGTTTCAGCATAAACAGCAAGGTCAGTTCCGCCAAGGCAATCAAAAAAGGCCTTATGGGTGAACCCGGTTTTGTTTTTGCCCTTGAAGTAGATGAGAAGGTTGGAACAGCAGGTGGTGCGTGTGTTATAAGGGATTACAAAGGGCGTCCCATCGGCGCTGTGGAAGTCCTTGCACCATCTTACAGATTACCGCCAGATCTCATAGAGAAGGAAATAAAGCCTCTCTTAGAAGACTCAGCCCTTGACATATCCCTCAAGCTCGGTTACTGGGACTGAACTCTGCCAAGCCTCTGAGAAAGCTCATCAGCCACAGTTTTAACAGCCTCCTTAAAATCACTTTCAAGGACCACCTCCGGGACCCTGAAGGCTGGTGCAACTATGCTGACCGTATAGTTCACCTTTCCCGCATAATCAAAGACAGGAGCCGCCACGCTAACCACATCTTCCTCATACTCTCCGATATTGACCGAGTATCCCTCCCGGCGGATACGGTCCAGCTCCCTGACCACCTCGGAAGGCTCTTTGGTTCTGTCGGTGTACCTTATCCATTTAACCTTCCTGAAGTAATCCTCAAGTTCCCTCTCATCAAAGTATGCAAGAAAGATTTTACCGGAGGCGGAAGCATACATAGGCAAAACCCTGCCAAACCTTGAGAGGATCCCTACATCCTTTTCCACCTCACACTTTTCCATGTAGATGACCTCGTAACCTATCCTTGTTGTCAGGTAAGAGTTTTCATCAACCATTCCCACAAGCTTCTTCAGAAGGGGCCTTGCAAGGTTCCTGACGTCAAGATGCTCAAAGTAGGACCTCCCAAGCTCAAAACACCGTACCCCGAGCATGTACCTTCCCGACTCCTCGTTGTAGGTCAGCCATTCTCTGTTTACAAAGATCTCAAGGATCCTCTCAAGGCGTTCATCCTTCAGTTTTGTAAAGCTCTTCAGATCATCAAGAGTTCTGGGTTCCTTCTCTATATAAAAAAGGATCTCAAGCGCCAGATCAACGTTTTGAATTAGATAAAAGCTTTTATCCCTGTGCATTGAATCAAAGTCCTATTATACAATTAGGAGTTCGG
>JALTVH010000287.1 GCA_027049085.1 Aquificaceae bacterium
AGGCTCGGGAGAAGCTTGAGTACCTGAAGATAAAGGAAGTGGTAAGGGCACCGGTCAGCGGTGTTATAAAGGAGATGAAGGTTTTTGAGGGGGGTTACGTTAAAGAGGGTCAGACAGCTTACACTATCGCTGATATATCTAAGGTCTGGATCATTGCGGAGGTTCCGCTGACTCTCGGTGAGTACGTGAGAAAGGGAACAAGGGCAACCATTGTGCCCGAAGACAATCCCGACCTCAAACTGGTGGGGAGAGTTGACTACATCTTCCCCGAAGCCAATAAGCTGGCAAGGACCCTGAGGATAAGGATAGTGGCTGAGAACCCGGGGATAGCTTTAAAGCCCGGTTCCCTTGCAGATGTTTCCTTTGAGGTGCCCATAGGTGATGTTCTTGCAGTTCCGGAGACCGCGGTTGTTGACACAGGAAAGAGGAGAGTCGTCTTTGTTGAGATGGATGAGGGCATGTACATGCCTGTAAATGTCCACCTTGGAAAGAAAGCGGACGGTTTTTATGAAGTCAGACATGGACTCAAAGAAGGTGATAAGGTTGTAATAAGAGGAACCTTCCTCCTGGACTCGGAAGCCCAGATCAGGGGTATTTACGGGTCAGCAGGAGGAGGCGGACATCATCACTGAAAGGAGGTTGCCATGGGGAAACTGATTGTTTTATTTACAATAATCGCTGGCATTGGCTTTGGCGGTTCAAAGGAGATAACCGCTTACTACAACCCCAACTGCTCTTGCTGTCATAAATACTTCAAGATCCTTGAGGAAAAGGGTTACAAGGTAAACAGAGTGGAGCTTGATTACCCACTCCTCTATGCCAAAAAGGATAAGCTTGGAGTTCCTGTGGATAAAAGGTCCTGCCATACAATGGAGGTTGATGGAAAGTTTATTGAAGGTCACGTCCCTGTTGAGGGGATTGAAAAGCTCCTCAAGACCAGAGAGGTAAAGGGAGTATTTTCTCCCCACGGCACTCTCAGCGGTTGGGGAAGGGAGGAAGATAAGTACTTCTTGATCAAATAGGAGGTGGATCATGAAAAACATCTTTGCAGCGGGGCTCACGGCGGTGGTATTGCTTGGTTCAGCGGGCGCCATTGCTCAGGACATTCACAGTCAGCATCATCCGGACCAGAAGCAGGACTCTAAGATGAAAAGAGGTGCTCAGTCTCAGCAGATGCCTATGCAACCTATGATGATGGCTCCCTATGGCTACATGCTTGTTCCTGTTCAGCCCGGAATGATGGGCGGTGGCATGATGGGTGGAATGGGAATGATGGGAGGAATGATGCCCATGATGGGGATGATGGGCGGTGGAATGGGAATGATGGGGGGCCATGGGAGCATGGGTCCCATGGGGATGTTGAAAAACCAGATTATGTCTGATCCCAAGCTCATGAAGCTCGTGCGCGAGCATCAGAAAAAATGCAAGCAAGAACTTATGAAGAAGCTTTCCAAACATCCGTCCTTTATTGAGAAGCTCCTGAAGGTGATAGCCATGAATCCCGATTCAGCGAGGGAAATATTAAAGAAAAATCCTGAACTTAAAAAGAAACTTGAGAGGGTACTGAAGTGAGAGGGCTTATAATAATCCTCTGCGCGCCTCTTCTCTTTTTCCTTTTTTCTAATGCCCACCAACAGCATGCTGTAAAGAAGGAAGACAAAGAGATACCTGCCAATATCGTATATCCAGAGGTTGTGAAAATTCACCCACCCGCTATTCACTTTGGTGTTTCTCTCCCTGTTATCGCAGTCCTCTTTGAAGCATATTACCTTCTGAGGCGGAG
>JALTVH010000288.1 GCA_027049085.1 Aquificaceae bacterium
AATCTAAATTATAATTAGCAGGGATGCGTCTGATCCTCCTCCTGACCATAATCCTCCTTAACCTCTCCTTTTCTAAGATATTCATCGCCAAGTGGGACGGACCGATTACGCCCATAACCGCTGACTATATTGAAAGGGCTATCAAGAAGGCAGAAAGGGGAGGCGGGACGCTTTTTATCCTTGAGATCAACACACCGGGCGGGCTTGTGGAATCAATGAGGAAGATTATTCAGAGCTTCAGCAAGACTCACCTGCCGGTGGTTGTTTATGTTTATCCGCCTGGGGGAAGGGCTGCCTCTGCAGGTGCCATCATAACCGTTTCCGCTGATATAGCGGTTATGGCTCCTGGAACCAACATAGGTGCGGCTCATCCTGTGCAGTTTGGTCCTTCACCCTCAAGGGAAGAGAAGGAGAAAGAGGACGGGAAAAAGAAAAAGGCAAAGGACCAGAAGGATGTGATGACCCAGAAGATTCTTCAGGATATGCTCGCCTTTGTAAGAAGCATAGCAAAGGAAAAGGGCAGAAATGTGAAGGTCATTGAGAGGATGGTCAGCGAAAGCCTTGCTCTATCTGCGGATGAGGCTCTCCAGCAGGGCGTGATAGACCTGATCGCTGTGGACAGGAATGAGCTTCTGAGAAAGATCAATGGCAAAAGGATAAAGAAGTTTGGTCGTGAGATTGAAGTAAAAACGGATGGTCTTGAGGTTGTGACCATAGGGGAAAGCCTCAGGGAACAGATACTCAAGATAATTACCAATCCCACCGTTGCCTACCTCCTGCTGATGATAGGATTTTACGGTATCTTCTTTGAGCTGTATAACCCGGGAGCGGTTGTGCCAGGCGTTATCGGCGGAATTTCCCTTATACTCGGTCTTTACGGGCTTGCTCTAATATCAATGAACTGGCTTGGATTCCTCCTGATAATACTCGGGATCCTTATGTTTGTTCTTGAACTAATAACGCCCACCTTCGGTGCCCTTGCGGTTGGGGGGATCATTGCCCTTGCCCTGGGATCGATATTTCTGATTGACCCTGAATCGCCCTACGGAAACCTTCCCAAGTCCGTGATCTTCACAGTGGTTTTTGCAAGTGCGCTGTTTTTCTTGATAGCAGGTCGCTTTGGTCTAAAAGCCCAGAGAAAGAGAAAGATGACGGGAGCGGAGGGAATGGTGGGCGAGGTTGGGACCGCAATGACAAACTTCAAAAAGGGGAAAGGGAAGGTTCTTGTCCACGGAGAGATCTGGAATGCTATAAGCGATGAGGATGTAAAGAAAGGAGATGAGATAAAGGTTGAGTCTGTTGAAGGTCTTAGGCTCAGGGTCAGGAAGATCGGGGACGGTGCTGGCTGATAAAAACAAGAACCCTTGCAATCGCTTCGTAAAGAACGGGGGGAATCTCTTCAAAAACCTCAACCCTGAGGAGGGCCTCCGTTAATTCTCTGTCTTCCACGATAGGGACATCGTTCTTGTCCGCAAGCTCTATTATCTTCTGGGCAAGCTCTCCCTTTCCCTTTGCAACTACCACAGGTGCCTTATCCCTTTTCTCATCGTACCTGAGCGCTACAGCCTTTTTTCTCCTGTCTTCCATCTCATACCCTCAGACTCAGCATACCTCCGCCTGTGAACTTCTCCATAAATTCGCTGTCAAAGTCCCTTTCGCCAACGTCCTGTATTTCAAGATTCCTGAGGCTGATCCCGAGATCCTCTATGTCTTTCCTGAGTTTCTCTCTCCCGAGCTGGAGGCTGCTCCGGAGCTGTTCAATGTCTGTTCTGATAACCACAGAGATCTGTTCGGGGATATCCTTTCTCGGTGCTGTTATAACCACACCAACGTAACCTTCTTCGTAGGAAAGCTTTATGTAAATTACAAATTCTCTATCTTTGGAAAAGCCCGCTATGCCACCACCATTGTCAAAGTTAAAGGGTATTAGAAATCTTTTCCCTTCCTGCTGAACTACAAAGGACTGTAATAGAAAGATGTTTTCAAGGCGCTGGAGGTTCTCCTTCACTTCTCTTGGAAACATCTCGTATGTTCCCCTGAGAGCTGTGAGGTCCTGGGTTTCCTGCCTCACTTCCCTGAACTTGGCAGAGAGATCCCTTATATCCTTAGCAGACCACTCTTCCAGCACTCTTCTAACAGCAGTATCCACAAGAGTCCTTAGCTGGGAAAGGATCTCTTCCCTCTTGGGAGGGATATCCTGCGGGTTCTTAATAGTGATGCCGATGAATCTCATCTTGGTGGTAAACTCGCCGAATCTCCCCTCCTCAAGGTTCCTGACTGCCTCCCTGACAAGATCCAGGGACCTGGGCTGGGAGTCCATCCCCTGAAGGAAAGAACTGTTTATGCTTAACTTAAATCCTCTCTGGATTAGAAATTCGGAAATGCTCTTGGACAGGGCTTCAAAGAAGGTTCTTACCGACTGGGACATCCCTTCAAGGGTCGATCTGTTGCGAGCTACCATTTCATCAATCTCAGCGTAAAATTTGCTTAGAGCTGTAAAGAACTCAAGTCGCCTGTTCTCACTAACAAGCTGACCGATTTGCTGAACCCTTTCCTTTAATGAGAGCGGTATCTTTGCGCTGCTGATCAGTTCCCAGAGAGGCTTTGGGTCAACTGACCTGAGGCTTGAGAGGATGTTAAATTTCAAATCTGCGGTGAGCTTTTCTCTTGGGATCTCTCCCTTTAAAAAGGACCAGACCTTTTTTTCATAGACTATGCCGGAGTTCTCAAGACTTTCCTGAAGCACTGCGTTATTGAGCTGTTGGTAACCTGTAACTGGCGGTTTTATGATCAACTCCTTGATGGGGCTTGAAGAGGAAACCGACCTTTCAACTCTGAGAACAAGGGGATCCTTTGATTCCAGTATCATTGAGAGCTCATCTCCCTTTTTTATTGGAATCGTCAGCCTGTTTTCTGCGGTAATCTCATAACCGTTGTCAAGCATTATCTTTACCTGTGCTGGGCCCACATCAAGAACCATTCCCCTCATCCTTCCGCCCACATCTCCGAAGGAAGATAAAAGAGCTTCCGAGATGCTTGAGAGGACCTTTATCTGAAAGGTCCTTGCGGTTGAGTAGGCTTCCTGTGCCCTGTTTCTGAGGATCTGGCTGTCAAGAAAAACGCCCTCAATTCGCCTTCCTTCCATTGATATTAACTATCGGCAATCCTCTGTTTTATCAAAGCGAGGGCTCCCCGTGCGCCTGCAAACTCTCCAGCCTTTGAGAAGCTGATCCTGACAGCAGACCCGGGGAGGTCCTGGGCAACTTTCTTTACTCTTTCCTCAATGTCTCCTATCAGATCCCCCATTCCCTCAATAACTCCCCCTCCAAGGACGATCCTGTCAGGGTTCAGGATGTGAACGAGGTTCATAAGTCCGACAGTTAGATACTTTTTGAATTCTTCCACCGCCCGAAGGGCGGTCTCTTCACCCCTCTTGGCCCTTTCAATAATCTCATAATCCCTTGTGTTTTCCCCTCCGAGGGTTGTGTACATCTTCACAAGACCGTAAGAAGAGCAGTAAGCCTCCCAGCAACCCATTCTCCCGCAGTTGCATTGCCAGCCATTGACCACTATCGTGTGGTGACCTATTTCCATGGCAGTTCCCGAGACGCCATCATAGGGAGCACCGCCGATTACAAGCCCACCGCCGAGGCCCGTCCCCACCGCAACAAATGTAAGCACCCTGGCATCCCTGTGATCGTGGTACCATTCCCCGAAGGCGCCGACCGTTACATCGTTCCCGATCACGCACTCTACACCGTGCGTGGCACAGAGCTCCCTTATATTGACGCCATTGAGCACCTGAATGTTGGGCGAATAGGCAACCACGCCCTCTTTGGAGGTGAAGCCCGCAACAGCGATCCCTACACCTTTGGGCGAACCTTCTAAGATAACCTCGGCAAGTCTCTCAAGGTACCTTTCCTTATCCTCCTTGAGTTCGCCAAGGGGATACTTCTGCTTTCTTCCATCCTCCCACAGAACCTTGACAAAGGTTCCCCCGATGTCAATACCTTTGAGCATCTCAGAGCCAGCCCTTTTTCCTGACCCATAGGAGTAGGGCGATCGTTACGCTGAACATAAGGAACAGGGAAAAGGGGTATCCGTACTTCCACTCAAACTCAGGCATGTGCTTGAAGTTCATTCCGTATATGCTTGCAATAAGTGTCGCTGGCAGGAAGATAGCGGCAAGAACGGTGAATACCTTGACCGCCTCGTTCTGGCGAATTGTTATAAGGCCGAGCAGTGAGTTCTGGATGCTGTCAATCTTTTCCATGTAAAAGGAGGTGTAGTCTAAGAGGGTTGAGAGGTCATCAAAGAGGATCCTTATCTCCCTCTTGGTCTGGGCGTTGATAAGGGGACTTTTGAGGAATCTTGAGAGGATCCTTGTCTTTTCATTAATTGACTCCCTCAGAGTAATGTTGAGTTCATCGTAATAGGCGATGTCCTTTATCAGCTCTTCAGATTGCTCCACAAATATCTGCTTCCAGATGTTTCTGATTCTCTTTCCGAGAATCTCAAGCCTGTCACCTATTCGGTCAACCTCTATGCTCAGGATCTCTGCAAAGAGGGACTCGGAAAACCTTATGAAAGAGCGCCTTGCTTTTAGCCTGCTGAGGAATATCATCAGGGAAGGGATCTCGCGGTAATGGAGAGTAACAAAATACCTCTCTTTAATAAAAAAGAAGACGGGCTCTGCGAGGATCTCATCCTTGTGCTGGATTATGAAACTCATGTTTATGCTTATTGAGTTTCCTGCTTCGTTGTACTTGGAACTTATTTCAATGTCTCCCAGGACCTGTTTGGAAGGCATTTCAAAATTTACTGAGTTATTTAGCCACTCTATTTCCTCTTCTGTCGGATCAAGAACGTCAATCCAGAGGATCCCCTCTCTCCTTGCTGACTCAAATTCTTCAAGCTCCCTCTCTGTTATCTCCTTTCCCGAAATTGTGTAAAGTTTGATCACAACTTAATTTTACCGCTTTCTCTTCAGCCGTGCCACGTTGCGAAGATGCTGGTCGTAGGTTGTGCTGAAGAGGTGCCTCTTCCTCTGGGGATCTACCACGAAGTAGAGGTACCTGACCTTAGCTGGCTCAAGGGCAGCCTTTAAAGATTCAAGACCGGGGTTTCCGATGGGTGTTGGAGGAAGGCCGAAGTAAACGTAAGTGTTGAAGGGGTCGTCAAAGTCCATGTCTTCCTTTCTGAGTCTGCCCTTCCACAGTCCGTTCCTCTTAAGAGCATATATGACCGTTGGATCGATCTGGAGCCTCATACGCCTCTTGAGTCTGTTGTATATGACCGCAGCAATAAGGGGCTTTTCGTAGTCAAGATAGGTTTCCTTCTCTATCATTGATGCAATGATCACCCACTCCTCAATACTCATTCCTTTTTCAATAACCTTGGGCCTCAGGTCAACAGTCTTTTCAAGGAAGTTCCTGTACATGGTGTCTATAACCTTGAGGGGGTGGGTATTTTTGGAAAAGAGATAGGTGTCAGGAAAGAGGAAGCCTTCCATAGTCGGGGAGTTTATGCCGTAGCTTTTGGCGGTTTCCTCTGAGAGAGCGTAGCGCAGGAAGTCCTCTCGTGAACAGACCTTCTCCCTTTCAAGGATCTCTGCGATGTCGTAGAGGTCACTTCCTTCAGTCACCACTATACGGTGGAGTTTGTGTATGCCCTTTGAGAGCTTCTCATAAACGTCAAAGGGCGAGACGTAGCCGTCAAACTCGTACTCTCCTGCCTCAAGCTTGCTTTTCACAAGGGTGTGGATTATAAAGAAAGAAAGCCTGCTCCTCAGGAGGCCTTCCTCATACAGCATGTCAATGATCTTCAGGGTGGGTGTTCCGTAAGGGATCTCTATGGTTCTGCTCTTAACATAAACAGGGAGAAAGGCATAGGAAAGGTAAAGGAGGAGGGCAAGAAGTATAACCAGAAGGATGACCGCCTTTCTCATAGGTTCTCAAGATATTCCTCAAGGATGATCTGGGCAGAGATAGCGTCAATGATCTCTTTTTGTTTATCTGGTGATAGGTGAGAGATCCTCTCCTTTGCTGAAAGAGTAGTGTACCGTTCATCCCACAGCTCCACATCAACTCCCTCAAGCCTTTCCCTGAGAATCTCAACAAAGTCTCTTACGATCCTTGCCCTCTGACCTTCTTTGCCCGAAGGCGTAAGGGGGAGGCCGACCACTACGAGTCTAATTCCCCCTTCCCTCACTATCCTCTCTATTTCTTCAAAGGCATGATCACCAGAGGAGATTACACCTTTGGGGACTGCTACTTTGAGGGTAGAATCCCCTACTGCTAAACCGATCCTCTTCTCACCGAAATCAATGGAAAGGATCTTCAAGGGATGTTCAGGTTGCCTCCTTCATGGTTTTTAACCCAACGATCTTATAGATCGGGCAGAATCCGACAGCAGAGGTAATTACAAAGATAATCCCTAAGATCCCGAGTATCCACCATGCTCCCCCGTTGGTGTAAGCAAGATATAGAAAGATTATAGCCAGCGCTACCCTGACCGCCCTGTCCCAAACAGCCATGTTTTTCTCCATTTTCTATCCCTCCTGTTGTCTTGATATTTTAATTATAACCCTTGGGGATGATTTTTCTGGCGGAAGGGGAGGGATTCGAACCCTCGGTGCCCCAAAAGGGACACACGGCGTTTCCAGCGCCGCGCCTTCGTCCGCTCGGCCACCCTTCCTACTGGTTGAAATATTTTATTCCAGACATGCTCTTTTAAAGACCCAGAACTTCCCCAAGGGTATCCCTGAACCTCTTGTATATCTCACCTGTGATGATTGCATCCCTGAGGTTGTAAAGGGCTATTTCCCTGTACTGACCACGGTTGAAGTAATCCTTTACCATTGTTCCATCCATATTGGTTTTTGGTGACTCGAGACCAAGCCTCCTGCAAATAAAGTCAAGGGTATATTTTCTTCCAATCCCGTGGAAGGTAATCCCTTCAAGGAGATCAAAGTGGTTGTTATAGTCAAATCTACTTCCAAGGAGGTTTCTGCTAACCTTAACACCGAGGATAAAGGACCTCAGCATCAGAAACACGGAATCAAACTTCCTTCCATTGAAGGATACCAACCTCTTGTCAAGGAACTTGTGGGCTGTTTTCCAGAAGAGTTTGAGGATCCTCTTTTCAGCTTCCTCTATACCGTCCTTCAGCGAAAAGGACTGAAGTACAGAGGTTACACCCATTTCCTCAATTTCCTCCCGTTTCTCTTCATCGGATATGTATAGTACCCATGCCTTTTTTTCTTCCGGATCGCAGAGGGCAACACTCACAAGATGGGCTGTAAAAGCCCAGAAGCTCAGTTTCTCCCTTTCTTTTTCCTCATCTTCCTCCTTCTCAACCCACTTTAGGAGATATTCCCACTCCTCCTCAGATATAGTCTCATCCTTCACAGGTACTGTCTCAATATCAAAGACCATGACCTTCATCCTGCCCCTCAATTATGATTATAATTTCCGATACATGCCTGTCTTTATTGGTACCAGAAAAAGCAAGCTCGCCCTATGGCAGGCGAACTTTGTGAAGGGATGGATAGAGGAGAATACAGGGGAGAGGGTTGAGCTTGTTAAGATCACAACAACGGGGGACAAGATCCTTGACTCACCGCTTGCCAAAATCGGGGGTAAAGGGCTTTTTGTCAAGGAGATCGAGCAGGCTCTCCTTGATGGGAGGATAGACCTTGCGGTTCATTCTCTAAAGGACGTTCCGATGGTGATACCGGGGGGGCTTGAGATCTTTGCAATAACCGAGAGAGAATCGCCCTACGATGTGCTGATTTCCAAAAGCGGTAAAAATCTGGAAGATTTGCCTTCCGGGTCAGTTGTGGGCACCTCCTCTCTCAGAAGACAGGTTCAGATAAAGAGGAAGAGAAGGGATCTTAAAGTTGAAGTCCTCAGGGGCAACGTTGACACGAGGATGAGAAAGCTAAAGGAGGGGCTTTACGATGCTATCATCCTTGCTCAGGCCGGCGTTAAGAGGATGGGCTACGAGAAAGAGATTACTCAGGTTCTTGAAGACTTCACACCTGCTGTCGGACAGGGGTCCCTTGCAATAGAGGTGAGGGAGGATGATGAGAGGATCAAGGAATTGGTTAAAGGTCTTGACCACAGGGAAAGCCACCTCTGTGCCCTCTGCGAGAGAGCCTTTTTGAGACGGCTTGAAGGTGGATGTCAGGTTCCCATAGGAGCAAGGGCTGTCATTGAGGATGGAAAGGTGAGGATAAGGGGCTTTTTATCGGACCTTGAAGGGGATAGATTTATTGAAGGTGAAGAGGTTTCTGATACTAAAAATCCTGAGGAGGCAGGCACAGCTCTTGCAGAAGACATCCTCTCAAGGGGAGGGGACAGGATACTTAAAGAGATTTACGGAGGGTAGAGTTGGATAGAGTTGGTCTCGTTCTTGGCCTGAGGTCCTCAACGCCTCTTGAGTTCTGGGTGGGTGTTGAGGAAGGGGTGTCGGTACAGCTTGATGAGGTCCTCTGGACAAAGTCGGAGAAGGATGGGGTTTCCTTTTACGGAATAGTCACAGAGGTGGAGAGGTTCATTGAAGGAACGGAGTTTGTTAGTGATGACAGGCTTGTGATAGAGGGACTGATCCCTGCAAACTTCGCTTACATTGCTAAGGTTAGCGTAACGAGGATAGAGCCGGAGGTTTACGTTCCTCCCGTTCCGGGGAATCCCGTTTACAGAGCGGACGAAAGGTCCCTTGAGCTTGCCCTCTACTA
>JALTVH010000289.1 GCA_027049085.1 Aquificaceae bacterium
TCCTTGCGATCCTTGAGGGCATGAGCCTTCAGGAATACGAACAGGTCTTTGTTAAGGAAGGAAAGCCTGACCTTGAGGACCTTGAGAGGTGGTTCAGAAAACACTCCCCCGAGCACCCCGATTACTTTCGGGCGACAGATGTATAATATTAATTCCTGAGCGGGTGTAGCTCAGTGGTAGAGCGGCTGCTTGCCATGCAGCAGGTCGCGGGTTCAAGTCCCGTCGCCCGCTCCATAAAAAAGAGTATCTTTAAAATTAAGGCGACGTGGCCGAGCGGTTAGGCGAGGGACTGCAAATCCCTCCCACGGCGGTTCGAATCCGCCCGTCGCCTCCAGAAATGATGGCTAAATACCTAATCTGGGGACTGGGAAAAAGCGGAAGGTCAGCCCTCAACCTTCTTAAAGCCAAAAACATCACCTGTTACTCAGGAGATGACGCGAGGGGTGACAGGTGGGCGGATTACCTTGACCTCGTTGACACGGTAGTTCTTTCCCCAGGTATTCCACCAGGCCATCCCCTCTGGCAGGAAGCCCTGCAAAGAGATAAGGAAGTGATCGGAGAGCTTGAGCTTGCCTGGAGGTTCTTTGAAGGGACCGCTGTCGCGGTCACGGGAACCGACGGCAAATCAACAACCGTCAGACTCACCTGGGAGATCCTTAGAAGAAGGATTCCCGAGGTTTATGAGGGCGGAAATGCAGGAACGCCCTTCTCAAGCATCGTCCTTAAAAATCCAGATTGCATCGCGGTCCTTGAGGTATCCTCCTTTCAGGGGAAGACCCTCAAAACCTTCAGACCAAGGGCTGGTGCCTTTTTAAACTTCTCGCCCGACCACCTTGACTGGCATCCGGACCTTAAGGACTATCTTGAAAGCAAGTACAGGATCTTTGCCCGCCAGAGGGAAGAAGATCTCTTTGTTGCGGGAAGTTCCCAGAAGGAGGTAATAGAAACGCCCACCAGAGCGAAAAAGATTATTGCGGACCCGTCCAATCCTCCCTTTGACCCTTCACTGCTCAGGCTCAGGGGTAAACACAATCTCATAAACGCAGTTGTTGCGGTCACCATTGCAATGGAACTCGGGGCACAGCGGGAGGAGGTTGAGGATGCCATCAGAAGCTTCAGAGGTCTTCCCTTCAGGATGGAGCTTGTTGCAAGGCACAGAGGAATTGAGATCTACAACGACTCAAAGTCAACAACCCCCAACTCTCTCAGAGCCGCGCTGGAGAGCTTTCCGGAAGGGAGCGTGATCCTTATCGCAGGGGGAAAGGACAAGGGAGCGGACTTCTCAATTATCAGGGATATTGCTCGCTCAAGGGTAAAAAGAGCGGTCCTGATCGGGGAAACAAAGGAAAAAATAAAGGGAGCGATCGGTGACCTCTGTGAGACACTTCTGGCTCCCGACCTAGAGGAGGCTGTTAAACTTGCCCTTAAACCTGCAGAGGCTGGTGACTGCATTCTCTTCTCTCCGGGCTGTTCCTCCTTTGACATGTTTGAGAGCTACATTCACAGGGGTGAGGCTTTCAACAGGATCGTGAAGGATATAATTAGATCCTCAGATGGAGGATCTCGGTAAGGTTCTCCTCCTTGTGGGATTTTTGATAGTTCTCCTTGGCCTTGTTCTGACCTTTGCTGAGAAAATTCCTTTCCCCATCGGAAGGCTTCCGGGGGACATAGTTATCAAGAGGGACGGGATGTCCTTTTACTTTCCCCTGATGACCTCAATAATTCTGAGCATACTGCTGACTATACTTCTCAACCTGATC
>JALTVH010000290.1 GCA_027049085.1 Aquificaceae bacterium
AGCCAATATGCGCGGAAGAAAAACCCGACCTGGTGATGGTGGTTGGGGATGTAAACTCCACACTGGCGTGTGCCATCGTTGCAAAAAAAATTGGTATAGAAGTGGCACATATCGAAGCTGGACTGCGTAGCGGTGATCTGAGCATGCCGGAAGAAATCAACCGAATCGTCACGGACTCCATCACAGACTACCATTTCGTTACCGAAAAAAGCGGTGTCGACAACCTTCTAGAGGAGGGAAAGCCGGAACAGAACATCTTCTTTGTTGGCCATGTGATGATCGACAATCTGTTTCATCAGGTTGAGAAACTGGAGACGGCAGAGAGAGAGTCATTGGGACTATCTGAGGAGCTGAAGAGGAAATATCCTGAATACGGTGTCATCACCCTGCACAGACCATCCAACGTGGATAACAAGGATGTTCTAGTAGGCTTGGTGGAAGCCTTGAATGAGATAAGCCAGCACATACCTTTGATATTCCCAGTGCATCCCAGAACAAAAAAGAATCTGGAGACATTTGGGATCTCCCTCTCAGAAAACATAATTGGGACGGAAGCGCTGCCCTACAAGCAATTCTTGAACCTGTTTAAAGACGCAAAAGTGGTGCTTACAGATAGCGGAGGTGTTCAAGAAGAAACCACTGCTTTGGGTATTCCCTGTCTGACCCTTAGAGAGAATACAGAAAGACCGGTAACCATAACGGAGGGGACCAATGTGCTAGCTGGTACCTCAAAGGAATTAATACTAGAAGAGTTCCATAACCTCCTCCGCAATAGAAAGAAAAATGGCTCTAGACCGGTCCTTTGGGATGGGAAGGCTTCTGAGAGGATCTGTTTGTATCTTATGGGCGGTCTCTGTGGTATGTCGGAGAGAAAGCAAGGAATGGAAATTTGATCCAACTATGGCATAGCCTCCTTAATTCGCTCTGAAGACTAATCCACTATCAGCGATACGCCGGGGAAGAGGTCTGGCGGGATGTCATCGAATACATCGAATCCTTCTATAACCCTCAGAGGCGCTATCGGGTGATTGGTTATCAGGCGCTATGCGAATTTTTCGTCCAGGAAAGTCTCGCCATATCATTCATTGAGAGCTACCTATCCGATTGAGTGAAAAGCAAGAGAGGGGGGAACTTCAAAAAAAATGCATGTTAGAAAACGCATATTGGTCACGGGGGGTGCTGGATTTCTTGGTTCCCACCTTTGCAAGCGTCTGCTTGAGGACGGCCACGATGTCCTTTGCCTGGACAACTTCTTCACCGGAGCCAGGGACAACGTGCTGGAACTTCTCGATCATCCGCACTTCGAGTTGATGCGCCATGACGTGACCTTCCCCCTCTACGTCGAGGTGGACGAAATCTACAATCTGGCCTGCCCGGCATTGCCCATTCACTACCAGCATGACCCGGTGCAAACCACCAAGACATCAGTTCATGGCGCCATCAACATGCTTGGGCTGGCCAAGCGTACCGGCGCCAAGATCTTTCAGGCTTCCACCAGCGAAGTGTATGGCGATCCCAAGGTGCACCCACAGACGGAAGGCTACTGGGGGCACGTCAATCCCATCGGCCTGCGCTCCTGCTACGACGAAGGCAAGCGCTGCGCCGAAACCCTGTTCTTTGACTACTACCGCCAGCACAAGCTACGCATCAAGGTGGCGCGTATCTTCAACACCTACGGGCCGAACATGCACCCCAACGATGGCCGGGTGGTGTCGAACTTCATCATGCAGGCGTTGCGCAATGAGCCCATCA
>JALTVH010000291.1 GCA_027049085.1 Aquificaceae bacterium
ATTCCGAGTATTTCCTTCAATTCTCTGGAAGCTGTCTCGGAAATTTCCTCATCGCTCATATTGATTACCGACCTGTCGGTGGCTCCGCCCATGTAGACAGTCAGGAGCTCTTTCCCCCCGGGCGATCTGCCCCTGAAGAGCTTGGAGGAGAAGATGGTTCCGAGGATCCTCCTGTTTTCTTTTCTTGGAACGAGAAATCCGAAGCCGTCTGGGACGCTCCCTTCCTCTGCTGACAGGTGCAGAACCACCACGGGAACGTAATCAATCTTGTCAAACTCAAGGGATGCGCTCCAGGAGAGGTCCTTCAGAAGATAGGAGGCTGTGTAGGCCGGCGACGAGACAACCAGAGCCCTTGCCTCAACCTTTCCTTCCCTTGTGTCAAGGATGAATCTGTCGTCCTTTTTTCTGATCCTCAGGACGACGTTCTGGGTCCTTACCTTGAGGTCCTTCTCAAGGGACCTGATCAGGTCCTTAAGCCCCCCTTCAAAGGAAACAAGCTTTCCGGGGGGACCAAGGGCTTTCATCTTTATAGCACCTTTTATCAGAGAACCGAACTTTTTCTCAAGAGCGTAAACTTTGGGAACTGCGTACCTGACCGAAAGCTGATGGGGGTCCCCCGCATAAACGCCGGAGACAAAGGGACCCACGATGTAGTCAAGGAACTCCTGTCCCAGCCTCCTGACCACAAACTCGGCGATGCTTTCTTCAGTTTTGATCGGTGGCGGTGCCCAGGGCTCTCTGAGGACTCTCAGCTTCCCTTTCAGGGAAAGGATCGGAGATGTTAGAAATTTCTGAGGCTTGAGGGGAAGGGGTATAAGCCTCCCTTTTCTGTAAATGTACCTGTTCCTTGAGGCAGGATCTGCCGGAATTGGCTCTACCCCTGTGCTTTTTATAAATTCAAGCACCTTATCATCTGCCATTATCGTCTGGGGACCAAGCTCAAGGAGGTATCCATCCTCTTTAACTGTCTGAATATTTCCACCTGTTTCTTCTTCCTTTTCAAAGACTTCTACCTTAACACCTTCGCGGGCAAGGAGGTAGGCGGTAGAAAGGCCCGAGATCCCCGAGCCAACAATAGCTACATCAAGCATTTCAGGATTTGAAGGGAACGCCCTTTGTTGGGGATGAGGGAACTGCGTAGGTTCTCTTGAGCATTCTTCCAGCAAGGTAGGCAAGCCTGCCGGCGATGGTGGCGTACTTCATTGCTACGGCCATTTTTATGGGATCCTTTGCCTCTGCGAGGGCTGTGTTTGTGAGGATGGCATCCGCTCCGAGTTCCATAACGGGAGGAATATCGCCAGCCGTTCCTATTCCTGCATCAACGATGACCGGGACAGACACCGCTTCCCTGATAAAGATTATGTTGTAAGGATTCTGGAGTCCCAAGCCAGAACCAATGGGCGCAGCGAGGGGCATTACCGCGGCACAGCCAACGTCCTCAAACTTCTTTGCATAGACTGGGTCATCAAAGACGTAGGGCAGGACAACGAATCCTTCCTTTACAAGGAGCTCAGCTGCCTTCAGGGTCTGTTCCATATCGGGAAGTAGGGTCTTTTGATCGCCTATCACCTCAAGCTTTATCCAGTTTATTCCTGTAGCCTCCCTTGCGAGCATGGCTGTTTTGATGGCTTCTTCTGCGGTGTAACAGCCTGCAGTGTTGGGCAGGATCAGGTACTTTTTGGGGTCTATGTAATCAAGGAGGTTTTCCTTGGTGGGATCAGTTA
>JALTVH010000292.1 GCA_027049085.1 Aquificaceae bacterium
CGACTGCAGCAGAAGTGACGGTTCCGTATGTGAAGGTCATCAGTTTACCGCCAATGTTCGCCCTGACACCGCAGGAGCCGATCTGTCCTTCTTTAAGGTCACATCCGACAGGACAGAGGTCACAGTGAACCTTTGAGTCATCAAGGTGCCAGAAGCGGGCAACAGCCTTCATGGTGTTAAATTTACGGAATTCTGTCGTCCCTAACTGTGATCAGGGACCTTTTCCTGTCAACATCAACCACAATCTCACCGACGAAGGGTATAAGAAAGCCTCTGCTTGTGCTCAGAATCTGGTAGCTGGGATAGTCAAGGACACTCACAACCTGTCCGAGATCCCTTCCTCTGTCTGTCACAACTTCCATGCCTTCGAGCTCAAAGGCGTAATAGCTATCTTCCTCAAGGGGAGGCAGTTCTCTCCTATCTACAAAAATCCTTGCCCCATTTAGTAATATGCATTCCTCAGGGTGATCAATTCCTTTTATTTTTATCAGGAATTTTTCTCCCTTCCGCATTGTACGCTCTACTTCAAAGGACTCAAAACCTCCGCCCTTCCTCTTCAATATCACCCTTTTGAGTGAGATCAGGAAATCCTCGGGTGCCAGGGGCTGGAGCTCAAGGTCGCCTTCCACTCCAAAGGGTCCCAAAATCTTCCCGATTACCACAGGGTCCATGATTTTATAATTATCCCTGCATGAGCCTTTTGGAACTAAAGGAGGAGGTGATAAACTGCACGCTCTGTCCAAGGCTCAGCAAATACATCAGAAATCCCTCGGTTCCAAAGCCAAGAAGGTATAGAGGCGAGAAATACTGGTCAAAGCCTCTCCCCGGATTCGGAGACCCAAGGGCTAAGCTTTTAATAGTTGGCCTTGCCCCCGCCTTCAACGGTGGTAACAGAACGGGAAGGATGTTTACGGGAGATAGCTCAGGAAACTGGCTCGCCAGAGCCCTGTACGAAACAGGCTTTGCCAATAAACCGGAGTCAATACACAGGGATGACGGCTTTGAGCTGATCGGTGCGTACATAACAGCGGTGGTAAGGTGCGCGCCTCCACAAAATAAGCCCACAAAAGAGGAGATGGAAAACTGCAATCCCTATCTTGTCAGTGAACTTGAGCTTTTAAAGAATGTCAGAATTATCCTTTGCCTCGGAAGCCTTGCCCTGAAGGGAACACTTATGGCTCTTAAAAAGCGCCATCCCGAGGCAAAGCTCAGAGGTCTGAGGTTCGGACACTGCCTGTTATACAGTCCCGAGGGCATTCCCTACAGGCTTATGACTTCTTACCACCCCAGCAGGCAGAACACCCAGACGGGGAAGTTAAAGTGGAAAGACTGGATCAGCGTTTTTGAAAGGATAAAAAGAGTCCTGGAGGAGGCATGATAGAGACCGCCGTTATCCTCTGTGCAGGGCTTGGCAGGAGAATGGGAAACAACGACGTTCCCAAACAGCTTATAAAGGTTGCGGGGAGGGAAATACTCTACAGAACTGTTTTCCTCCTCGCCCGGAAGGGAATAAAAAGGTTCCTTTTCGTAGTCAATCAGCACAACGCAGATCCCATAGCGGACTTTGTGAAGAACCTTGAAATTGAATACGCCCTGATAAAAAATGAAGAACCGGAAAGGGAAAACGGCTACTCCCTGTACCTGGCAAAAGGAAATGTTGAGGGCAGATTCGTTCTTACAATGGGAGATCACCTATACTCAGAGGATTTCATTGAAGAGGCTC
>JALTVH010000293.1 GCA_027049085.1 Aquificaceae bacterium
TACTATTACTCTTCCTATGAGGTTCCTTACTACACCGCCGAAGGCGGTCCTTTTTATGACGAAGATTAAAGATATAAGCATATTTTTAAAAATTTTTTCAGCATTAAGAAATCTTATCTGATGGCTGAGGCTCAGAGAGTTTAATAGATATCAAAATCCCAAGGGAGGTGAAGAGATGAAAAAGGTTGTCATAGGGGCGGTCCTGACTGTGTCTGCTGGATTTGCCCAGCCTGTTTTTATGGATGCAGAGTGGGCAAAGGCCTTCTGCGAGGTGTGGAACAATACGCCTCAGCTCCTCAATAAGCTGGGTGCAAACGGTTCCTGGAAGGAGGTGCCTGAGAGGAAGCTCTTTCTTTACAGGAAGGACTGCTCAAAGGACAAACAGGTTCAGCTTACGATTAAGAATGAGAACGATCAGGCAAGGTGCGTCTACGGGGGATGGGCAAAGGATGAGAGGACAGATGATGACTTTCTGATGTATGCGGACACAAAGAGGTGGATGGAGATGGGAAGGAAGGAGTATGGTCCCATGAGAGCAATGATGTTCGGGAGGCTTAAGTTCAAGGGACCAAAAGGCGTTGCAATGAGAAACATGGGACCTTTTGAGGCTTTCCTTGATGCTATGGATGCAGTAGAATCTGATACTTCAAGATGTCCATAGAGGTTCTATATAGAGGAAAAGTAATAGTTATTGAAGAGAAGGAAATAACAGCGGGAGAGCTCCTTAAAAAACTTGGTCTCTCTCCCGCCTCCTCTCTGGTGGTGAAGAACGGAGAGGTGGTTACCGAGAGGGAAAAGGTGAGGGAGGGTGATAATATAAGAGTTGTCAATGCGATTTCGGGAGGCACTGAGGGGCTTTGACTGGTATCTGTTAGGACTCCTTGCACTAATTCAGGCTTTTGGTATAGTAGGTGTTCTCAGTGCTTCCCTCAGTGAGGGAATGCCTGCCCTTTTCAAAAAACATCTTTTTTACATTGTCCTGAGCTGGCTGATGATCTTTCTCTTTTCAAGGGAGAAGTTCAGGAATCTCCTTGACCTCTCTTTATATATCTATCTATTTAACCTATTTCTTCTTATACTCGTTCTTGTCACAGGAAGGGAAGTGTACGGCGCAAGGCGGTGGCTTGACCTTGGCTTTATAAACATTCAGCCTTCAGAGTTTATGAAACTTTCCCTCATACTGCTTTCTGCCTACCTGATACCTCACATTAAAGGGCTGAGAGACAGAAAGGTCCTCCTCCTGTTCCTCGCCTACTCTATTCCCGCTGTTGTCACCTTTAAACAGCCTGACCTTGGAACAACCGCCACCTACTTTGTGCCTCTCATTGCAATGGTTTTTGTAAGGGGTATTCCAGCAAGGTACCTTGTCACAGCTGTTATTGCAATTGTTGCCTCCGCACCAATGATCTGGAACATGATGAAGGAATATCAAAAGAAAAGGATCCTTGCAGTTCTTGACCCATACAGCGATTATCTCGGGAGCGGATACCAGCTCATTCAGTCTGTTATCGCCATAGGTTCGGGAGGCATTACAGGCAAAGGGATAATGAAGGGTACACAGTCTCAGCTTGCCTTTCTTCCGGAGAGTCATACGGACTTCATATTTTCTGTGATCGGTGAGGAGCTTGGATTTCTTGGAACATCTGTGCTTGTAGTTTCAATATTTCTCTTTCTGTGGAAGCTCCTTGGATACACAAGGATCACCATGACACAGCAGGAGACTCTCTTTGCGACAGGTGTATTTGCACTCCTTCTGTTTCAGTACTCGGTGAACATTCTTATGGCACTTGGCCTCTTTCCTGTTGTGGGAATCCCGCTTCCCTTTGTGAGCTTTGGCGGAAGCTCCATGATCACCTTTGCCATTCTCATTGGGATTCTCCAGAACATTTACAGGGAAAACACCACTGCGGTCCCCCTTCTTAAAAAGGAAACTGAGATAAATTATGAAGAGTGAGAAAGGGAATATACATCCACATACCCTTCTGCAGTTACAAGTGTCCTTACTGTGACTTTTACTCCGTGACGGACGTTTCGTTCAGTACGCAGGACTATACAGGATTAATAGCTAAGGAAGCAGAATTAAGAGGGTACACGCTTTCCAGACCCAATACAATTTACTTTGGCGGTGGGACCCCAAGCCTTATGGATCCCGATCATCTTGAAGGGTTAATGATCATCCTTGATAGATTCTTTGATCTCTCGTGTGCTGAGGAGATCACCCTTGAAGCAAACCCGGAAACCGTGACCACCCAAAAACTAAAGGGATACAGAAAGCTGGGAATAAACAGGATCAGCATTGGAGTTCAGTCTTTCAACCCAAGAGGCCTCAAAGCTCTCGGAAGGCATCACAGTCCAGATGAATGCAGAAGTGCTTACCTCAGGGCAAGAGAGGCAGGCTTTGATAATATAAACATAGACCTGATCTGGGGCTGGCCGGGCCAGAGGGATGATGAACTTCTGGAAGACCTTCACACAGCCATTGAGCTGAGACCCGATCATATTTCCCTTTACCTCCTGACCTATCACCAGGGCACACCCTTTGGAGATATGCTGAGGGAAGGTAAGTGCATGGAAATACCTGAAGAGAGTGTAGAACGAATGTACAAAATTATCTGCGGTGTTATGAAAGAGGCAGGATACATGCACTACGAGATTTCAAACTGGTGCCTTGAAGGTAAAGAGTGCAGACATAACCTCCTCTACTGGGAAATGGATCCCTTCCTTGGTCTTGGGGCTGGTGCCTGGGGCTTTGTAAGTTCTGCCCGTTACGGAAATGTCAGGAATCTTCAGAGATACAGAGAAATGCTAATGTCTGGAAAGGTCCCCGAGTACAAAAGGCTTACCCTCTCTGAGGATGACATCTTTGAAGAGAAGATAATGCTTGGCCTTCGCACCTCCAGGGGGGTAGACGAAAAGATCATCAAAATTCCTGAACACCTTGAGGTCTTCTTCAGGCACGAGGGGGGCAAGATAGCAATAAGGGAAGAGTACATGATCCTCTCCAATGAATTGATTTCTGAGGTGCTGGTTTATAATTCTCTTTTGAACAACCTCACGGAGGTTAAAGATGGCTAAGGTTTATTATGATCAGGACGCAACCCTTGGACCCCTTCAGGATAAAAAGGTAGCGATCCTCGGTTACGGCTCTCAGGGCCACGCCCACGCCCTCAATCTCAGAGACAGCGGGATCGAAGTGGTAATAGGACTCTACGAAGGGAGCAGGTCAAGGGAAAAGGCAAAGGCAGACGGCTTTGAGGTTCTCACGCCCTCAGAGGCTTCAAAGGCAGCGGATGTGATCATGTTCCTCGTACCCGACACCGTCCAGCCAGACCTCTACGACAAAGATGTCAAACCAAATCTCAGGGGAGGAAAGACCCTTGCTTTCGCCCATGGCTTTAACATACATTTCCGTCAGATCGTTCCACCATCAGAGGTTGACGTCTTCATGGTCGCTCCCAAGGGTCCCGGTCACTTGGTCAGATGGATGTACGAGGAGGGAAAGGGTGTCCCGGCCCTTGTTGCGGTCTTTCAGGATTCAAGTGGTACCTGTAAGGAAACCGCCCTTGCCTACGCTAAGGGAATAGGTGCTACAAGGGCAGGCGTTATTGAAACTACCTTCAAGGAAGAGACAGAGACTGACCTCTTTGGCGAGCAGATGGTTCTCTGTGGTGGTGTTACCGCACTGATCAAAGCGGGCTTTGAGACCCTCGTGGAGGCGGGATATCAGCCCGAAGTTGCCTATTTTGAGTGTCTCCATGAGCTAAAGCTCATAGTTGACCTCATATACCAGTATGGTATCTCTGGAATGAGATACTCAATTTCCGATACTGCTAAGTACGGTGATGTTACAAGAGGTGAGAGGGTCTATGAAATGGTCAAACCTGTGATGGAGGACACCCTTGAGGAAATCAGAAAGGGAGAGTTTGCCCGTGAGTGGGTTCTGGAAAATAAAGCTGGAAGACCCGTATATCACGCCCTTCTTGAGAGGGATCGCCAGCATCTGATAGAGAAAGTCGGTGAAGAACTCCGAAAGATGATGCCATGGATAACCGGTAAGGAGCTCAAATGAACCTCACCAGCAAAAGGGATAGCCTGAAGAAACTATACATTCCTCTCGGGCTTGCCATTGCAAGAACGGGGATACATCCAAACCTTCTAACCCTGATTTCCCTGTTCCTCGGAACTCTTTCAGCCTATTTCTTCTACCATGAAAAGATACTCACAGCTGTAGGATTTCTCATTCTTTCAGGCCTATTTGACCTTGCGGACGGGACAGTTGCCAGAGAAAATGACAAGGCATCAAAGTTTGGCGCAGTTTTTGACTGGATAGCAGACAAGTGGGTTGACGGTTTTGTATTGGGGGCGGTTGGCTTTGCCTTTGCATCACCCTTTACAGCTATTACAGCTGTAACCGTTTCTCTCCTTCACTCCTTTATAAAGCCAACAGCCTACGCTGAGATCGGATACTCCAGCCGGATCAAGGGAAAGATTGAGGATCCCCTTGAGGGTGTCGGTTTCTTTGGCAGGCCAGAAACCCACATCGCGCTGATCATCTTTGCCCTCCTTGAAAGGGCTGATATGCCTGTGGGTCTTGGGTTCGGGATAAAGGTCATAACCATACTGACCCTCGGTTCCCTCCTTGTGAGGATCATTTACCTCTACAAACACTACGGCAGGGAGTATGAGTAATGGAAAGACCCTACGTGGTTGTCGTCTCTGAGGTCAGCATTGATGGAAAGCTCACCCTTTACAGAGGTGCATCCAGTAAAGAGCTAATGAGCCTCATGGATGAGGAAGCTTACAGGTACCTCCACGAAATCAGGGCAAAGGTTGACGGAATAATGGTAGGCTGTGAAACGGTGAGAACCGACAACCCGAGCCTGACAGTGCGGTACGTCAAGGGCAAAAATCCTACGCGAATCATTCCCTGCTCAACCGCCAACGTTCCCCTGGACGCCAACGTCCTGAACACTGAGGATGCCCCGACGATAATAGTCACAACGGAGCGTGCACCACAGGAAAGGCTTGAAAAGATTAAAGACAGGGGTGCCCAGATAATCGTTGCAGGAGATGAGCTCGTTGACTTTGACAGACTCCTTCCCATGCTCTACGAAAGGGGGATCAGGTCACTCATGGTTGAGGGGGGCGCTTCCATAAACTGGGAGTTCATCAGGCGAAGGATTGTTGATGAGATAAGAATAATACATATGCCGGTCATTGTCGGTGGTGAGAACGTTCCAACCCTTGTTGGGGGCGAAGGTTTCAAGAAGCTTAAAAATCTCCTTCACCTTCGACTCAGATCCCATTTTGTTCGTGGAAATCACCTGATCACAGAGTGGGAAGTTGTGAGATAAATTATTAATTATGAAGGACAAGAGCGACTTTCAGGAAGAGGTTCAGGAGGTTCGCGAGGAGTTAAAGAAGGAAGAAGAGGAGATAGAAAACCTCAGAGGAAGGGTTGCCGAGCTTGAGGAGAAGGTTAGGAAGCTTGAGCAGATAGCAAAAAACTCAAACATCAGGGCAAGTGACCTCCAGCGGGAGCTTGATTACTTCAAGGAAAGATACAGACGGGACCTTGAAGAGCAGAGAAAGTACGGATCAGAACCCCTTGCAGTTGATCTGCTCAGTGTTGTTGATAACTTTGAAAGGGCTCTCAATGCCTCATACACATCCAGAGATTTTGATTCCCTCCTCAAGGGTGTTGAGATGATCCTCACAGAGCTCAAGAGGATCCTTGAAAAGCATGGTATAGTCGAGATAGAAGTTGAGGGAAAGGAATTTGATCCATTCCTTGCCGAGGCGGTAGAAACCGAAGCATGTGATGACCACCCTCCGAACACCGTTATACGCGTGCTTCAGAAAGGCTACAAGCTTCACGATAGAGTTATAAGGCCAGCAAGGGTTGTTGTCTCGGTCAGCAAGGAAGAGGAAGAAGAGATCACCTGATGAGAATCAAATACAAGGACTTCCACAGGAAGATAGCACCCTTCAAGGACGAAAGTCTTGAAGACCTCCTTGAACAGCAGGTTAACGAGTGGATAAGACTTAACAGGATAAAGGTTATCAACATTGAAACCCTCTGGCAGAGAAACGCCCACCTGACAATAGGAGTGAGAGTCTGGTACACAACAGAGGAGTGAAGTATTGAAGATTTACTCTGGAGAAAAGTCAGAGTTCTTAAAGACCGCCCTTTTCAGGGCGGTAGACGTATTTGAAAAAAGAGGCTTTAAGTTTATGGATCTGCCCCTCTGTGAGCCTTACCGCCTTCAGGAAAAAGCCCTTGGGACCCTGAGCAGGAACTCCCTAACCTTCAGGGACTTTGAAAGCGGTGAGATAATGGCTCTAAGGCTGGACTTCACCACGCTTGTGGTAAATCAGGTAATTCAGAGAGGGATAGCTGAATCACCACAGAGGTACTATTACTTCGGAAAGGTCTTCAGGTACACCGAAACCCTGGAGGAACATACAGAGTCAGGAATAGAGATCCTTGGCGATAGTTCAGTTGAGGCGGACGCCGCGGTAATTGAGGGGATCTATTCCTACGTCAAGTCTCTTGGTCTTGAGGATATTATTGTCTCCGTTGGTCATGTGGGCATTGTGGAAAAGCTACTTGAGGAGGTTGAGCCTCAGCGCAGAGAAGAGGCAAGAAGGTATTTTATAGAGAAGAACATAACATCCCTCTCCGAAGTACTCAAGCTTCCAGGCGTGATAACGGCTGGCGACCTCATTCTTGCCCAGGGACAGGGGGAGGTTCTTAAACTCCTTGAAAAACTTGGGCTGGAAAAGATCGCCCAGGAACTGAATGAAGCGGGGAGGTACCTCAG
The DNA here is from genome assembly GCA_027049085.1 of Aquificaceae bacterium. GTDB lineage: Bacteria > Aquificota > Aquificia > Aquificales > Aquificaceae > Hydrogenivirga. The sequence goes on from JALTVH010000293.1 coordinate 6,825, forward strand.
CAAGGAAGGAGTGGAGTTTATCTTTGACCTCACAGAAATAAGGGAGTTTCCCTACTACAGCGGTATTATCTTTGAGCTATTTTACAGAGAGATCGGATCCCCAATTGCGGGCGGGGGCAGATACGACAGGCTCGTTACAACTCTCGGCGGGAACTTTCCTGCTACGGGCGGAGCAGTTTACCTATCTAAATTAGCTCCCTGAGCTTATCCAGATAATCAAGCCTTTCCCAGGGTAACTCCTCACGACCAAAGTGTCCGTAACAGGCTGTCTGCCTGTAAATGGGCTTCCTCAGGTCAAGGAAGTCAATAATTTCGTAAGGCTTGATTGGAAAGACTTTGAGGACAGCTTCCTCAATCTTTTCTTTATCTACTATCTCGGTGCCAAAGGTCTCAATATCAAAAGCTACCGGCTCAGTCAGCCCAAAGGCATAGCCAATCTGGACAACACACTTCTGGGCAAGGTCAGCAGCAACAACGTGCTTGGCGATCATCCTTGCCATGTAGGAACCGGACCTGTCCGTCTTGGTAGGGTCTTTCCCGGAGAAGGCACTTCCCCCCGAAAAGCCTATGTCCCCGTAGGCATCAGAAACTATCTTACGCCCTGTGAGACCCGTATCCGCCACAGGTCCTCCAATAACAAAACGGCCTGTGGGGTTTACTTTTATATCTGTTGAGGAGGTAATAAGCTCCCTGGGAATGACCTTATTAATAACCTCCTCAACAACCATCTCCTTGAGATTCTGGACTGATATGTCCGGGTCATGGTGTACGTAGACCACTATATCCCTCACCGACTGGGGTACCCAGTCCTCGTAGTCCATGGTTACAAGGACCTTTCCGTCAGGCCTGAGGAAGGGCATCTTTCCGGTTTTTCTGAGATCTGCGAGCTTTTTAGTAATTCTGTGGGCTATGGTGATGGGCCAGGGCATGAGCTCGGGAGATTCTCTTACAGCGTAACCCACCACTATGGCGGTGTCACCCGCCCCTTCCCTTGAAACGCCAAGGGCGATTTCAGGGCTCTGCTCGTCTATGGAAGTTATAACAGCACAGGTATCGGCGTCAAAGCCCAGCTCCGGACGGGTGTAGCCTGAGTCTTTGACGACTTCCCTTACGGTTGAGGCTATATCAACGAAGCTCTCGGTAGAGAGTTCACCTCCCACAAAGACAAGACCTGTGGTAACCATAATCTCAAGGGAAACCTTGCTGTAGGGATCCTTTTTGAGGAACTCATCAAGAAGGGCATCCGCTATCTGGTCCGCAATTTTGTCAGGGTGACCCTCGGTCACCGACTCTGCCATGCGAAGAGAGTACATGCCTTTATTCTATATCAGGGTTCGGAAGGTTCGTCAGGAACCGTGTGGTCTATCTTCTGGTCAGGGCAGAGCCGTCTGGGTTCCCAGTCAGGATAAATATCCGGGTCAACCGGCTCAACGGGAACGACCGGCTCAACCTGAGGTTTCTCCTCCATAGCGCCGACCTCCTCACTTAAATATAGTCACCAGATCCCAAGGTTGAAGAGGAGGTCCATGCACTCCTCTTCAAGGGTCCGGTCAACACCTCCGCTTCCTACGCTCTTGGGTCTGATCCCGTCAATCTCCCTGCAGGGCTCAGGAAGTGCTCTGTCCTCCGCAAGGTCTGGACTGGCGAGGTAAAGGAGTCTGTCGCTCTCCTTCCTGATAGAAAGGCCGTAAGCTTTGAGGAAGGCGTTTCTCCACACCACGATAAAGAGCTTCATGTG
>JALTVH010000294.1 GCA_027049085.1 Aquificaceae bacterium
TCCTTATCACCAACGATGACGGATACTTCTCGGAGGGTGTAAGGGCTCTGAGATCCGCCCTCTCGGACCTCGGAAGGGTCGTTGTGGTGGCGCCCGACAGGAACCTGAGCGGTGTGGGACACTCCCTGACCTTCACCGATCCCTTAAGGATGAGGATGATTGAGGAGGACTTCTACACCGTTATCGGCGGAACGCCAGCGGACTGCATACACCTGGGCTACTACATAGTCCTTGAGGGGAAAAAGCCAGATCTTGTCTGCGCCGGGATTAACGAGGGTCCAAACCTTGGTGAGGACATAACCTATTCGGGGACGGTATCGGGCGCAATGGAGGGGAGGATCCTTGGAATACCTTCCATAGCCTTTTCCGTCTTTGGCAGAGAAGACATCCTTTACGAACACATAGCGCCCTTCTGCAGGGAGATAGTCAAAAAGGTCCTGGAGCATGGAATGCCCGAAGACACTTACCTGAACGTCAACATTCCAAACCTGCCCAGGGAAGAGATAAGGGGAATAAAGGTCACAAGGCAGGGAAAGAGGGACTACAGGGAGAAGGTCTTCCGCTATGTCTCACCCACAGGCGAACAGCTTTACTGGATTTCCGCAGAGGAATTCGGCTGGAGCGCCCAGGAGGGCACCGATTACTGGGCTGTCAAGAACGGCTACATCTCGGTAACGCCTCTTCACCTTGACCTAACCAACCACAGGGCAGTGGAGGAGATAAGGTTTTTGGAAAGATGAAGGCACGGGAGATAGCCGAGGCGGTCGGGGGAAAGCTGAGAGGCGATCCAGACCTTGAGATTAAGCGCGTTGTTACAGACAGCAGAGAGGTTCGGGAAGGTGACCTCTTTGTGGGAATTGAGGGAAGAAGATTTGACGGAAACGATTTTGCAGTGACCGCCCTTACGGGCGGTGCTGTGGGAGTACTCACCACAATGGATATTGAGCCACCTCCGGGAAAATTTTCCGTGAAGGTCGGCGACACGGTCAGGGCTCTCGGTGACCTTGCCCGCCACAGAAGGAAGCAACTTTCCTCTCTCATGATCGGGGTGGCGGGATCCGCAGGAAAGACAACCACCAAAGAGCTGATCTACCACTTCCTCTCTTCGGTTATACCGGCTTACAGGAGCGAGGGGAACCTCAATACAGAAATAGGCCTCCCCCTTGCCCTCGTGAACATGCCGGAGGGTGCACAGGCAGGTGTCTTTGAGCTTGGCGCAACAAAGATCGGAGACGTCGCCTATCTAAGGGAAATACTTGATCCCTTGGTGAGGGTTATTACCGCCCTCGGGGAAGAGCACCTTGAGACCTTCGGTAGCCCTGAGAACGTCATAAGGGGAAACGGCGAGATACTTGAGGAAATGGGAGGAAAAGATTTTGCGGTTATCCCAGCCTCAGCGAAAGTGTATTACAACCTGGAGGGAAAGAGGGTCATTACCTTTGGCGAGGGGGGTGATATATCGGCACAGTGGATTAGAACCAGTTTAAAGGGCACAGAGTTTGGTTATGAGGGAGAAAACTTCAGGATCAGGAGCCTGGGGGAGGGAATAGTGAGCGGTGCCCTGTGCGCCTTCGGTGTTCTGAAAGGACTCGGTTACGATCCAAGGGATTTCCGAGAGGTCCTTGAAAGCTTTAAAGGAGTGCCCGGGAGAATGAATCTCATTGATTTTGGTGATTTTTACGTGATAGATGATACCTACAACGCCAATCCTCTTTCCA
>JALTVH010000295.1 GCA_027049085.1 Aquificaceae bacterium
CAACCTTCTGGTCAGGCATTGTGCACCTCCTTTTTACTCAGTTTCTTCAACAACCTCTCCCCTCCTGGGAATTAGGAGGGACGCATATTCACCAAAGTCCCACGGACTGATGGTCTGGAACTCTTCCTTGGGCAGGGATGGATTCTCCGGCGGTGGGGTAGGCTCCCACTCAATTCCCAGCTCCTTCCTTACCTCTATTAGAACATCTTTGAACCTTCTTATCTCATCAGCGTGAACGTCTCTGAGTGAAACCATCGCATCCTCGTGTCCCATTTCCGCACAGAGGGCAATGGTAAAGCAGTTAGTTCCAGCTCTTATCATTCTGAGGGAAAGGTTCGCATAGTGGCAGTGAACACCAACAAAGATACAGGCTTCAATCTTATTGTGGAGAATCGTCAGGTTGGGGTGGTTGGGGTTGATTTCCGCTTCTGGATCAATTTTCGGATACTTGGGCCTGTAGTCGGGCATCGGGATTATCCTGCAGTGGGGTATCTCCTGGGCAAGCTCAAGGACAGCCTTGGCCTTCTCCATTGCGCCCGCATTCCAGCCCCAAAGGACGAGGGGACCGGGAAATATTGTGGGGTTCTTTCTGGTGAGCATCGCCTTCGCCGCTTCCCTCATGGCTGTCTCTTCATCAACCACCTGTCCGTACAACAGAGCCTTACCGGGAGGCGGAAGGTCAACTCCCAGAAAGGCCGCAGGCTTTGGATTGTAGCCCGCAGGTCCTGGAACAATGATTTTTTCCTTTTCCTCAGTTGCCATAAGATATACCTCCGCGTCCTCTTAAGATTGTGTCCTTAAATGTATTCAGATAAACTAATATTGTCAACCACATAATTATGAGATAAATCAATGGCTTTATAACGCCGTTTTAATAGCCTCAAGTAAACACTCCCTCATCAGATCCTCCGAGGGATTTCCCATGTCCATAACAGTGTCGAAATCCTTGCCGTATCCCTCTTTTCTGAGTTTGTCCATAAGTAATCTGTAAACATTCTTGAGCCCCTCTTTCATTGGTATCCCCTCTTTAAAGATATAAAGCTCTTCATCTTCTCTAAAGAAGCTAAGTCCATAATCCTCAAAATTTTCAATCTTAAAGTCTACACCAACCGCATAGGCCATTCCGTAGTCAACGGCGCTCTCCTCAGGGAGAAAGTGCTCAGAGTAGCATGAGAGCTTCTGAGCCTGAAAGAGGTTCTTATCTGTTGGCACAGCAACTATATAAAGGGCACCCTCCTGCATGGATTCTCCTTTTTCGTTCCTCCCCAGGAGCTGAATAAAGTAAGTCCAGGACCTCACGGCGACACCCAGTTACCCTTTTCAATGAGCTCCGCTGGTTCAACCTTTTCCTGAACCTTCTGGGAGATCTTGTAGGAACAGAACTCTGGTCCGCACATTGAACAGAACTTGGCGGTTTTGTAACCGTCCTGAGGAAGGGTCTCATCGTGGTAAGCCCTTGCGGTCTCAGGGTCCATAGCGAGCTCAAACTGCCTGTTCCAGTCAAAGGCATACCTTGCTCTTGACATCTCAAGGTCCCAATCCCTCGCACCGGGCCAGTGCTTGGCTATATCCGCAGCGTGGGCAGCGATCTTGTAGGCAATAACGCCCTGTTTCACGTCCTCAACGTCTGGTAAACCAAGGTGTTCCTTGGGTGTTATGTAGCACAGCATAGAGGCACCAACAGATCCGGCAACCGCTGCGCCTATCG
>JALTVH010000296.1 GCA_027049085.1 Aquificaceae bacterium
TAGCATAGAGGTAGTCCTCAACCTCAACTATCGCTTTGGAAGGGTCAACCACCCGGAAGTAAACAACCGCATCAACCTGAACCGAAACGTTGTCCTTGGTAATTATGTCCTGGGTTGGAACATCAAGGGTAACTGTCCTCAGAGAAACTCTAACTATGCGGTCAATGATAGGGATGATGAAAATAAGACCCGGACCTTTAAAACCTATCATCCTTCCGAGCCTGAAAACAACTGCTCTCTCATACTCAGGAATGATTTTGATGGCTGCAAAGAGAAAGATAAGACCAAGTATTATCAGAACAATTATTGGAGAGAACACCATAGTTAAACCTCCGATGTACTTTAAAAGGTTTCCACCCATAACGGCGGCCAGAAACACAGCGACAAAAATTAAAAACGGCAGAGCCTCAAGAAATCCTCGCATAGCCCACCTCACGTTCTGTACTCTGCATTTATCCTGATGTAATCATAACCCAGATCTGAGGAGTAACAGGTCCACATGTGCTTCCCCTCACCGAGGTCAATCACAATCCTTATTTCCCTGCTCCTTTCAATATATTCCCTTGCCTTATCTTCGTTGAAGTAGATCTTTCCGCCATTGTAAAGGAGGATGTTGCCAAGGTAAATCCTTAGTTGTGAAGGGTCAATGACGTACTCTGTACTTCCCAGTGCCGATGCTATCCTTCCCCAGTTAGGGTCGCGCCCAAAAACCGCGGTTTTTACAAGAAGGGAGTTTGCAACCTTCTTGGCGAGGGTCTTTGCCTTCTTCTCTGTTTTTGCCTTGAGAACCGTTATGGCTATTACCTTTGTTGCTCCCTCACCATCTTTAACGATCTTTTTGGCAAGGGTCAAACTGACCTCCTCGACACCCCTCTCAAGGGTCTGCTTTTCAGCAACTATATCACCAAGAGAAATAAGACCAAAGCTGTCGTTAGTGCTCATGCAACCGTCAACGGTAATTGAATTAAAAGTCTTTTCATTGACCCTCCTATGAAGACTCTCAAGCTCGGGCTTATCAACCTTTGCGTTTGTAAAGACAAAGGCGAGCATTGTACCCATATTGGGCTCAATCATCCCAGCACCTTTAGCAAAGCCGTAGACCTCAAGGTTTCCCCCTGACCACCTGTCAACTTTAGGAAACCTATCCGTTGTAGAAATTACCCAGGAAGCAAGCTCAAGGTTAAGGGGATCAAGATAAGAACAGGCCTCTTCTATTCCCGCAATAACCTTCTCTATGGGCAGGAACTCACCGATGATCCCTGTTGAGAATACGAGAACCTCTTCCTTTTTTATACCAAGGTTCTGGGCACAGGCCTGAGCCATAAGCTCCGCGTGCTCATAACCAACCTCCCCAGTTCCGCAGTTGGCGTTACCGCTATTGATCAGCAGAGCTTTAATATTTTTTCCCTTTGCCAGAGTGTCCTGGGAATAAAGTACAGAGGCGGACCTAAAGCTGTTGCGGGTAAACAGAAAGGAGCTTACGGAACGGTCAGGCAATCTTAGAACAAGTATATCAGGATCACCGGATTCTTTGAGGCCTGCACGCCCCACCCCCATTAAAACGCCGGGCATGCAGGGTTATTCCTCCTTCAACTTGATAACTATGAACTCAACCCTCCTGTTGGTAAGCCTGCCAATGGGATTTTCATTTGTTGCTATGAACCTCTCTTTGCCAAAGCCAACGATCTCTATCTTATCTTCAGGTAT
>JALTVH010000297.1 GCA_027049085.1 Aquificaceae bacterium
AGTACTGAATTCACCATTGACCTCAGAATCAGCTCGGAATCACCAGCAGTTGATGGTGGAGATAGCTCTGTGCTTCCCTCATGGCTGACAGACGACTACAATGGTGATCCCAGAGAGGTCAACGGGAAGGTTGACATAGGTGCTTACGAATACCAGTTCAATCCTGCAAGAGTTTACTACGCATCACCCAGCGGAACAGGGTCCGATTGTTCGGAAAGTAACCCCTGCTCACTTCAACAGGCACTAAATAACAGCATGACCGATGGAAAGGACTCAACTATCCGCCTTAAGGGCGGGGTATACACACCCCCGACAACATCACCCTTTTACTATTACTACAGTATCTCCGGCGGTGGGGGAGACGGTGCCCTCACTTTGATGGCAGACGATCCCAATGATCCACCGATCCTTGATGGTCAGGGAAGCTCAAGACTGCTGGGTATACAGACATACACAGATGAAACGATAACGCCCCCTAAATATGATTCTGGACAGAGCATTAAGATAATCGGTATCTGGTTCAGGAACGGAAGCCACCAGTTCAGCCCGGTATGGTTGGCAACCAGCAGGGCAAACATATATGTTATCAACTCAATTTTTGAATCAAACCAGACCTTGGGATCCGGATCCTCAGAAGGTATCGGTGGAGCATTATTCGTAGCAACGCAGCACTCAGCGATCTTTCTTCTAAATAACACCATCTGGGGGAATAACGCAAAAGACAAGGGCGGTGGTGTTTACATATCCAAGGATAATTTATACGATACCGGTAATCCAGAAGCCTTCATTTACAACAACATCATCAAGAACAACACAGTAAATAATCCTCTGACCGATTCTGGGGAGGACCTTTACATTCTCACCACAGGAACCGCCGGAATCATGAGAGTTAACCTTTTTAATAACATACTGGGCGATGGATCAGAAACCAACTTCCCAAGCGGTCAGTCCCGGGATCTGTATATATCTAATACCAGTCGCTACAATCAGTCAACCAACTCAAGCGATGATCCTCTCCTGAGGGACCCCTCAAACGGTGACTTCCATCTGACCTCCGGCTCGCCGGCTATAGATTCGGGAAATGAGGACCTCCTTGAACACATTCCAGATACAGATTTTGAAGGAGATGACAGAGTCCTCAATGGCGATGATATGCCCACCGCCATCATTGACATTGGTGCCGATGAATTTGGCTGGAAACTGACAGTCACCAAAAACGGTTCAGGAAGCGTTCAGAGCTCACCACCCGGCATAAACTGCGGTGATGACTGCTCTCATACTTACAGCCACGATCTTAATGTTACCCTTAACGCAAGCCCTGACTCTGGTAATGATTTTGACAGGTGGGAAGGCGGATGTTCATTCTGCGGTTCCAACCCAACCTGTGTTGTGAGAATGGTTAGCGACATCACATGCACCGCTGTATTTGTTGCACAGGGTGGCGGTGGCGATGATGGTGATAATGGCGGAGGTGGCGACAACAACAACGGTGGAGGAGGCGGCGGTGCCTCCGGCGGTGGCGGAGGCGGTGGTGGATGCGGTGGTGGATGCAGTGTGGTAAGTGCTGGTCAGAGTGTGCTGATGCTCCTTTTCCCGCTCGTTCTGATGGTTAGAAGGGCTATTAAAGGTGTTGGTAATTTTCACTTTTTAAGTTAGTCAGCTGTCCTAAACTAATAAGCAAGGGAGGGGAGATTTC
>JALTVH010000298.1 GCA_027049085.1 Aquificaceae bacterium
ATTCATTAAAAGGGATTGAGAAAGTATCCCTTGTTCGTAATTTCCCTCAAAACGCTGATGATAGTAGAGGGCCTGATACCCGCAACGTGCATGAGGGAATTGATAAGCAGTTCGCTCGCAAAGGCTGGATCAACATAGAGATCAGTTACATTTGCGCCCTCAACGGTGGCAAACCTTCCGAGGTCTTCTATAAACTTGTCTGCAATAGTCTTTTCCTCCCTGTTCATAACAAGGGAAATCGCACTGTTGAGCATCTCTATCGCCTTTTCGGTGTCGGGAATAGGAAGGAAATCTGTCCCACACTGCATACCCGCAAGGTCATTGATCGCTCCTTCAAAGTCTTCGTAAGGAAGTCCATACCTCGGTAGAATCCTGGATACCTTAGGAAGCTCTCTGACCTCCGCTATCAGCCTGTTGAGGATATTCCCGGTCGGCATGAAGATCCTGTGATAAAGTCTGATTCCCTCAAAAGGATCTTCTGGATCCTCGCTGAAGAATGAGCTCATAAATTCCGGGGTAAAGAGGTAGCCTGTTTCTTCCTCGTAAAGACAGAAACCTCCGATTGACGGCGAAAAGTTAACGGGGATGAACCTCAGCCTGTGTCCCGTTGCTATGGTTACAAAGTAGGAAGGGAAGTCCTCAAAGGTTCTTATCCTTCCCGACCTCAGCCCTGACTCAGAGAGCATCCTCTTAACCGAGTAGTCAGCTATTATATGGAGCCTGGTCTTTTGCTCGGTTAGCATAAAGCAGTTGTATATTCCCGAGACATCACTGGTGAGGAGAACAACCGCATCAAGCTCAGTAAGTCCAAGGAGAACCTCTTCCACAAGGTTTCTTATCTGGCTCCACTCATCAAGGGTTCCTGCGTTTATAAGGAAAGCCACCTTCTTTCCCTTACCCCTGTAGATTCTCAGGTACGCGTTCTTGAGTATGACCGGTATGGTTGAGAACTTGGAGATCCTGTATAGGTCCTCCTCTATCTCCTCCACAAGCTTGATCTCTTCTGAAACGACCTCCTCACCCTGAGCTATAATCTCAACGGGCCTTGCCTTCTCTATGAGCGTCTTCATGAAATCGTGGGTGTCCATGAACCTCTGGTCTGGCTCAATATCCGCGTAGTCCCTGACCGAGACATTAATCTCATCGCTTTCAAGGAGGGTTCTCAGGGACTCAAGGTTACATTCTGAGCCGATGACCTTTCCTTCAAAGACAGCAACGGTGCAGGAACTTCCATTGGAAACTTCTACGAGTTTTGATTCTTTCATGTTGGAAAGCTTGATCACCGTGTTTGCAAAGCCAAGTTCCTGAGGACTTTCAACGGGGTCAATCTTGTGCAGATAACTGAGCTTGTTAAGGAGCTCAAGGGGATTGAAGGGTTTTTTAACAAAGTTAAGCTCGTTAAAGCCCATTCCTCTGAGCCTTATCTCTTCCTCGTCCCTCTCAATGATGAAAAAAGGAAGGGATGCTCTGTTGCTGTTCCAGGAGTCCAGCCATGCCTTGAGATCCGCATGGTTAATGATGACTATGTCCACCTCCGTTGAACGGATAAGGTCATTAAACATGCTGTCATTGGCTGCAATAAGGAGCTTGTGACCGGTGACGTTAAATATGTCACCAAGAAGCGGAAAGATTTCCTTTTCACGATCGAGCAAAAGAGCTTTGATAGCCATCACTCTATCTCCTTTTTCTTTTCCGCCACCTCAAGGAGCCTGAGGTTGTCCCTGAGCACGTTCATGGACTGCACAACCATAAAGAAGGCATGCTCAACGTTAAGAAGTGCTGACTGGAAGGAAAGGTCTGAAGTCACAAGCCGTAGTTCCCTGAACTGCCTGTAGTGATCATCGATAACCGTACCACACTCTACGAGTTTTTTCGCTGTTTCCTGTGCAAGTTTAACCGCCCTTTCCTTTTCACTCACCCCTGTTCTCCCCCGGTTCTGCAACCGCACCAGAGATCTCAAGGTCAATATTAATCTTATCACCTTTAAATCCTGCAACAATAAAGAATTCCTCATTGCCCCTGACACCTTTAGGGCTTGCTTTAACGATCTTTTTCACCTTTAAACCCAGCGACGTCAACTCATCAACCACCTTTCTAATTGCTGCTTTCTTAAGTTCAGGATCCTTTACAATCCCTTTTTTAACACCCTTTGGTCCCACCTCAAACTGGGGCTTCACAAGCACTATCAACAGGCCTGTTTCCTTGAGAAACCTTACTATTCTTGGAAGAATCTTGGTAACCGATATGAACGAAACATCAACGGTTATAAGGTCAACTTTTTCCTTCACGTGTTCTTCGGTCAGGTCCCTTGCATCAAGCTTCTCAAACCATATAACTCTTCTATCTTCCCTGATCTTTGGGTGTAGCTGTCCCTTGCCCACATCAATCGTGTAGACCCTCTTCGCTCCCCTCTGAAGGAGACAGTCGGTGAAACCACCCGTTGAGGCACCAACATCAAGACATATGAAGTCCTTAACATTAAGGGAAATTTCCTCAAGGAGGTTTTCCAGTTTGTATCCTCCCCTTGAAACGAATCTGGGTGGTTCCAGAACCTCAACTTCCACAGTATCCTTTACTCTGAATCCCGGTTTATCAACGATCCTTCCCCCAACCTTTACAAGACCCGCCATTATCAGAGCCCTAGCCTTTTCTCTTGAAGGCGCAAGCCCCTTCTCGTAAAGGTAAGTGTCAAGCCTTTTCATAGCTGTGTATAATATTAGGTCTGCTAATCCAACATTCACAGGAGGTTAAGGATTGGATCTTCTTAAAGAGGTTGCAACTTCCGTACAGGAAGAGACAAAGGTAAGGTTACACAGGCGAAATGTTGAAAGAGTGCTTTCTGCTCTCCTAACGGTTAACGACTTCTGGAAGGTAATAGACCTCTCAGACCTCCCCGTTCCTGCGGTGGCAGGGATAGTCAAGAAGTTTATCAAGGAAGGGATAATCTTTACCGATGACCGGGAGAACATTTTATTGACCCAGAAGGGATACGACCTTGTGTCTGACCTCGGCATCAGCCCTGTGGTTGACTTAAGCTGTCAGTCCTGTGAGGGGAGGGGCTATCCCTTCCACATAGACAAGGAGTTTTACAGGACCTTTGTAGAGCTGGCAAAAGAAAGGCCCACTCCCATAAGGGATTATGACCAGGGTGCTGTGACACCAGAAACCACCGTCTCAAGAGTTCTCTTCATTGAATCAAGAGGCGACCTTGCAGGAAAGGACATCATAGTTATGGGTGCAGAGGACGACCTCACAGGTCTTGCGGTTGCCCTGAGAAGGAAGGCAAAAAGTGTTCTTGTTATTGACATTGACGAGAGGCTGATAGAATATGACAACAGGATATTTAAAGACTTAGGGATTGAGAACGCAAGGGCTATGGTCTGGGACCTGCGAAAGCCTTACGGCGAAGACATGCTTGGCAAGTTTGATGTGTTTATAACCGATCCACCCGAGACCTTTGCTGCCTTCAGAGCCTTCATAGGAAGAGGCATTGCGACCCTCAAAGAAGAAGGTTGTTCGGGCTATTTTGGACTGACCCTGAGAGACTCATCAATATTCCGCTGGAAAGAGTTTCAGGAAATACTCATAAATGAATATGGAACGGTCATTACAGATATCGTGCAGGACTTTAACCACTACATGAACTGGGAATACCACGATGAGACAAGGGCAGCTGAAATTGCACCCGTAAAAAGGGGTCCAAGGGATATCTGGTACAGGTCTGCATGGTACAGGATAGAGACCCTCCCTGGCTTCAAGCGATGGAACGAACCAATTTCCGATGAGGTCTTTTACCTTGATGAGGAGGGCTCTACTACTTAGCCTCTTTCTGTTTCTGGGACTCGCTTTTACAAAGCGGTCCCTTGATGATCCCTACAGCGTCGTAAACCATCCGGGAAACGGATTCATTGAAAGCGAATACCTGAAAGAGCTTCTGCTCCTGAGAACCGTTGAAAATGCGACGCCCGACATCTGGCCCGCTATAGGCTTTGTCGCATCGGACTTCGGTTGGCGGAGGCTCAGAGGAAGAAAGGAATTCCACACGGGAATAGACATCGCCGCTCCTTACGGCAGCAGGGTAGTTGCAACGGCGCCCGGCTACGTTCTCTTTTCCGGCTGGGTGAGGGGTTACGGTAACACCGTTGTCCTTTACCACGGCCACGGCTTTGTGACTCTTTATGCTCACATGGCAATGCAGGCCGTCAAAAGGGGGGAGTTTGTTGACAGAAACAGAGTTGTGGGCTATGTGGGATCAACCGGAAGGACAACGGGTTCCCACCTCCACTACGAGGTGATCAAATACGGTATCCGCCAGAATCCTATTTTATTCCTTCCCTGAGCTACAGATCAGGCAAGACCTTTTTTCCTCAGCTCGTCCTCGTAAATCTTCTTGTAGAGGATGTTCCATTCGGGGGTACCCTCAAGGATGTTTTTGGAGTACTCCCTTATCCTCTGTCTGACAGCCCTCTCTATGCTTTCCTCTTCCCTAATAGCATTCCGAAGGATCTCAGCAACCCTCTTTCTTATCACGGGGGGATCCTCATAAATCTCAACGCTTTCATCATCCATAATCAGGTCCCTGATCATGTTTGCAACCTGATTCATCCTCTCACGCCTGTTTATGTTTATCTTTCTCTCCTCAGCAAGTCTTGTTTTCACCACCTTGAAGGCGGTTCTGTAGTCAAGGTCTGTTTCTTCAAGGAGGTTCATTTTTTCTTTAAGGATCTTTTTTGTTTCCTCATCAAGCTGTTTTTCTTCTTCTTCAACCTGTTTAAAAACAGCTATTATTTTTCTTCTAAACAGGTCCGGGTCCTCAAGCTCTATAAGGCCTTCCTCTGAAAGTTCATCAACAATAGCAGTAGCAATTCTCTCAACGAGCCTCTCAGGGAGTTTCATTCTGTTAATTATAACATCAACTTAGAAAACCTTCCAGAAGCCTTGATACCTCTTGCGTATAGCCACCGTCAACGTTGTTTATAACAAGGGGCCTGTCAAAGTGCAGTGGTCCGGTAACGTTCCTGATTGAGGCAACAAAACATAGCCTACACTCCCTTTCTGCCGTTGGATAGACCGCTGTAAGGAAGCGGGGCGGCAGGTTGTACTTTAAGAGGAGCTCAATGGCTTCCGTAAGCCTGAAGGATGGGATCATAAGATTAAAATAGCCGCCGTCTCTGAGAAGATATGACCCCGCAGAAATGAAGTCTTGTAAGGTGGTGTCACCTGCTCTGTGAATCCCTTCTCCTTCCTCCTCAAAGAAGGGGGGATTACAGAGACACACATCAAAGCTGTCTTTGTCAAAAAGCTTTCTTGCCTCTCTGACGTCTCCTTCAACGATCTTCACAAGGTCCTGCACAGAGTTTAGAGCTATATTTTCCCTGAGCATCTCAAGCATCTCCCCATCCCTTTCAAGAGCTGTAACACCGCACCTGTATTTTATGGCTGTAACGATTGACAGAAATCCAAAGCCAGCACCGAGGTCAATTACCCTTGAGCTTCTTTTTATTCCCCTCACCCTGCAAAGGAAAAGAACAAGGTCAACTGAGATACTGTGCCTCTTGTCCTGATAAAAGTGAGTCTTTCCACGGAAAAAGGAAACCTTTTTTCTACCTTGTTCTCTCAACTACCTGGAGGAACGCCTGGGCTTTTTCTTTGATCCTCTCCCACTCCTTGATCTCTTCCATGGTCTGGGCTGTTGCGAGTTTACGCATTGCCTCTTCAAACTCCTGCTTTGCCTGTCCCGGATCTATATCACCGATCTGGTGAGCCTCTTCCGAGAGGATCAGAACCCTTTCCGGTGTAACATCCACAACACCCCAGCTAACCGCATATCCGTTCTTCTCATCGCCGTCAAAGTAAACAAGTCCTGGCTTTAGAAGCGTCATCAGGTACATGTGCTTCTCAAGGACTCCTATCTCACCCTCAATAGTCGGGATATTGACTGAGTTCACTTCCCTTGAAAAGGCAAGTCCCTTCGGTGTTGCTATCTCCACCTTGACCATGGTCAGAAAAGTATATCATAATTACTTTTCGTGCCCTACATCCTTGCCCTCGTTGTTATTTTTATAGCCTTCCTGCCCTTTCACCTCCTTAGATCACCTTCCGGTGAAACCATCAACCTCGTGAAAGTGAATCCGGAGGATTTCAATCCCCTACCCGGAAAGGAAGGGGGAACCCTATACTTCATTCTGAGCGGTGATCCCAAAACCCTAAATCCTGCCCTTGCCCAGGAAACCACTTCCACGGCAGTCCTTGGTGAGGTCTTTTCGGGACTGACAAGAACCGATCTCAAAACGATGAAACCCGAGCCTGACCTTGCAGAGCGCTGGGAGGTCTCACAAGATGGAAGGGTATGGACCTTTTACCTGCGAAAGGGTTTAAGGTGGAGCGATGGCACTCTCTTTACCGCTGATGATGTCGTCTTTACATTCAACGAAGTCTATTACAATGACCAGATACCCACCTCTGCAAGGGATATCTTTACAGTCAAAGGTAAAAAGATAAAGGTTGAAAAAGTTGATGACAGCACCGTCAGGTTCATCCTCCCCGAGCCCTTTGCTCCCTTTCTGAATGCACTTTCCGTTGAAATTTTGCCAAAGCACAAGCTTGAGAAACACATAAAAAAGGGAACCTTCAACACCGCCTGGAACGTGGCAACAGACCCCAAGGAGATCGTGGGAACCGGTCCGTGGGTCATAAAAGAATATGTGAAGGGCCAGCGTATAGTCTTTGAGAGGAACCCTTACTACTGGGAAAAGGACGAGGAAAGAAGGACACTGCCCTACATAAAGAGAAAGATCGGAATCATTGTTTCCGAACCCGACACTGCCCTTCTAAAGTTCAAAAATGGTGAGGTTGACTACATAGGACTGAGGGCTCAGGACATTCAGTTCATAGCCCGCATGAGACGGCCAGATGTTAAGGTTTTTGACCTTGGACCCACACCTTCCACAACCTTCCTGGTTTTCAATCAGAACCCGAATTCTAAGATCGATCAATACAAACTCAGATGGTTTACCAGCCCTATTTTCCGAAGAGCAATATCCCACGCCATTGACAGGGAAGGGATATCCTACCTTGTATACAACGGCCTTGCCGAGCCCCTCTACAGCCCCATAACTCCAGCCAACAGACCTTATTTCAAAAAGGATGTATTCCCGGAGTACGAGTACAACCTTGAAAAGGCAAAAGAGCTTCTGAAAAGCATAGGATTTGAGGACCGGGACGGGGACGGTATTCTTGAAGACCACAAGGGCAACGACCTTAAGTTTACACTTATCACCAACGCAGGTAACAAAGAGAGGGAAACGATCGGAAACATCATAAAGGAAGACCTCAAGAAGATAGGTATAGAAGTCCACTTTCAGCCAATAGACTTCAACTCCCTTGTATCAAGGCTCACCGCACCGCCCTACGAGTGGGAGGCGGTTATCATAGGACTGACCGGATCAATGGATCCCCACTTTGGAAGGAATGTGTGGCACTCATCGGGTCAACTCCATATGTGGAATCCCCGGCAGAAGGAACCTGCAACCCAGTGGGAAAAGAAGATCAACGAACTGATAGACAGAGGAGCCACAGAGATCAATTTTGAGAAGAGAGTTGAGATCTACAGGGAGATGTACAGGATAATCTCCGAGGTTCAGCCGATGATTTACATTGCAACCCCAAAAAGCCTCCTTGCGAGCTACGATAAGTTTGGCAACCTTTTCCCCACAGTCTGGGGGTGGTACGAGGAAAACAGGCTCTTCATTAAAGAGTGATCAGGCTGTCTTTTTCCTCGGTCTCCTGTATGACTTCTTATATTTCTGAATCTCGGAGAAGAACTTGTTCACAGCCCTCACAATAAGAGTCCTTGCCTCCCTCCTGCTCTTTATACCGAAGTCTTCCATGAAGGTTCTCACATCACCTTCAAAGTAGCGGCCCTTTATTATCTCTTTTAAAGGACTATCAAGGCTCTCAAGGATGTTATCTATGTCAACAGCGTATATGACGATGTTTTCAAAATAGGCGTTTCTGTGGGTTCTGAAGGTGTCAGTGTTTGGTGTGACAAAGAGCTTTCCCTTAGGCTTTCTCCCTCCGTTCTTGCAGGACTCATACCTATCAAGGATCTCCCCGATAACCCAAACTTTATAGTGATATGGTCCTATTGCCCCCATCCTTTCACCAAGCCATTTATTATAACTTCTTTGGTTACCTTAAAGTTACCTCCAGGAACCATCCTATAGTGCACTAAGAACCTTATCAAGGTCCTCAAGCCTCTCAACGTTCATTGCCCTGACCTTTGGATCTATCTGCTGAATGAGTTTGGTCAGAACGTTCTTTGGTCCGATCTCCACAAAGGTGTCAACCCCTTTATCAATCATGTAGCGAACGCTCTGGGTCCACCTCACAGGTGAAAAGAGCTGTCTGTAAAGGTTTTCCCTGATCTCGTGAGCCATCGTGTG
>JALTVH010000299.1 GCA_027049085.1 Aquificaceae bacterium
TCACTGTAAACACCGAGTTCCCGCACCCTCCTTGCAATCAGCTGGACGTACTGTGAGCCGAAGTTAATGACTATGATGGGTCTTCTTTCCATGAGAATATCATTTTATTACTGTAGTTGAGGGAGGTCATATATAAGTTTACCTTCAGGCCAATTTTATTTTAAAAATCGAAGGAGGTTTCAGCTTGGCAAGTCTTGATGATCTGGCGGTAAACTTTGGTAGATTCATATCAGAGAGGGATGAGATCCACGTTGATGAAATAGATGAAGAAGTGATAGAGGAGGCGGTTCAGGAATTTATAAGGCAGGTTTTAAAGGGCAGGGAGCTCAGTGAGGATGAGCTTGCAAGGGTTCATGTTGCGATAGAGAACGGTCTTATTGATGGCGCAACTGTTAATGAGATGGAGGGCTGAGCTCTTTATAAAGTATGTAGTACTCGGGAAGCCCTATTATTCTGACCCTGTAAGCCCTGTAACCGTGAGAATCAAGCCACTTTCTATCCAGTTCCTTTCCCTTCATAACAAACACGTATTTCTCTGAAAGCCCTTCAAGGAGCCGGTAAACCTCCTCAAATTCTCCCAGAGCCCTTGAGACAACTATGTCAAACCCTTCTCTTACCTCTTCAGCTCTTTTGCATATAACCTTCCAGTCTTCACCGATGGCTGTTTTAAGGTATTCCAGGAAGGAGCACCTCTTGTGGGATGACTCTATGAGAAACAGTTTAATGTCCCTTAGATAGATCTTCAGTGGACAGCCGGGAAAACCGGCACCTGTTCCGACGTCCGCAACTCTTTTTCCATGCCAGTCAACACCGATGTCCTCAAAACACCTGACCAGGGACAGGGAATCAAGGAAGTGCCTTGTGATTATTTCTCTTTCTGAGCTGATGGATGTGAGGTTGTGGGTCCTGTTCCACTTTGTGAGGATCTTTAGATACTCTGCGAGTTTCCTTATTACTTCACCATCAGGTTCAAAGCCCGAACGCTTGAGGATTTCCTCTATCTGTTTTTCAGCCCCCTGCGATCCTGAGAATCTCATGCACCTTTTCCTTTGGGTTTTCAGAGTTTATGATCTCCCTGCCAACCACAAGCATGTCCGCCCCCTGGCTGACAGCGTACTGAGGGGTTGCAGTTCTCCTCTGGTCGCCCTTATCCTGCTCAAACCTTATTCCTGGAACCACCGTCATGAGCCCTGTTGATTCCTTTATTTCTCTCGCCTCATGGGCTGAGCAGACGACTCCGTGAATACCGGCTTCTTTTAGCCTCAGAGCCAGTGCCTTTGCCAGCTCCCCAATAGTCTTGTATTTGGAATTCAGAAAATGAAGAAAGCCCTCATCGTGAGAGGTCAGAACCGTGACACCGATCAGTTTGATCGTTTCTGCGCTCTCCCGTGCAGCCTCAAGCATCTCCCTTCCGCCGAAGGCATGAACTGTAAGGTAATCCGCCCCGATGAGCTGTGCCTGCCTGACAGACCTTGCCACCGTGTTCGGAATATCGTGGAGCTTGAGATCAAGGAAGACATCAAAACCCTCACTTTTAAGCGTTTCAATAAGTTGTCTCCCTCCCTCCATCAGAAGGGGAGGACCCACCTTCAGTATTACATCTGTGCCCTTGAGTTGACCAGTAAGGTCAAGCGCCCTTTTGAGTTCAATGTCAAGGGCTACGCAGATCTTAGTCATCCTGAGTATTAAAACACAACGGGGAGTACCGAAAGGGGTCTCTCCCGGAAGGGCTCAACGAGCTTGAGAAATATCAGAGCTGTGGTGTAAGCGTCATCTATGGCGGAATGGTGACCTGACAGGGGGATTCCCAATTCTTTACTTACTTTCTCAAGGGTGGGTATGGATATTCCCTCCCTTCTAATTAATCTGACTACATCTATACGCGGCACCAGCAGAGGGAATCCAAGGTACTTTATGGCTGTCCTCTCAAGAACCCTCCTGTCGAACTCAACGTTGAAACCAACCATTACCGTTCCAGACACGTACTCAAGGAAATCTCTTATAACCACTTCCGCTGGTTCACCCTTCCTTATGAGGTCTTCCCTGGTTATTCCGTGAACCTCAATACTTGCCCTCTCAATCTCTTCCACCCTTGCAAATCTGTGGAAGGAAGTTGATAACTTGAGGGTGAGACCTTCAATTTTAAGGCCACCAACAGAGATTAATTGCGCCTTTTTAGGGTTTGGTCCAGTGGTCTCAATATCAGTTACACAGAATAGGGTATCTTCAACCTTCCTGCTGAAATCCACCTCCCTGTACAGCTTTCTGAAAAGAGGGTGGTTCCTGTACCTTCTTTCAAATAACCTCCTTCTTAATTTCAAGAGCGGATTCATCTCGGCAGATGAGAAGTGTACCTCCTCTCAATAAAATCCTGAAAATTCCTGACTACTTTCAGGCTGTCTTTCAGGAGTTCCCTTTCCAGCCTTGTGAAGTCTCCCGGGTTTATCAGGTTGTCGGGATCTTTTCCTTCCTTTATCTGATCTACCTGGTGTCTGAGCCTTATGGACTGCAGAAAAGAGAATGATTCCCTCAGATCCTCAGCAAGGTCCTCAGGCAGGATGTTTTTCTCAACGAGGGTCCTGATCCTTTCAACAGTCTCCGTTTCCCTTATACCCTCTCTTAAAGATAGAGCTCTTATTCCGTGGGTGATTGGAAAGATTCCAAATTTTTTGATGTCAATACCCTCCCTCTCGGAACCTTCTAGGCGAGAAAGGATCCACCCTATAAGCCCTCCGGAGTGTCTCATCCTGACAGCGTCAAGGAGCATGTATGAGATAAACAGGTCATTCTTTGAGAGTTCACTGAATATGAAGTCCCTGAGTTCTTCGGTCATGGTTTCGTCGCCAAAGACGTTTCTGAAATCAAAGAAGATCCCCACCTCAAGGGTATTTTCAGGTTCTGGCCTCAAGAACCATTTTCTGATCCTGGATTTCCATTCAGAGATCCCCATGTTCCACTCTCTGCTGGAAACCATGACGTTCCCAGGACAGGGAGGAAAGCCAGTGTCTGTCAGGAGCTCAATGATCCTTTTGCCGAAGGATTCAAAGTAGAAAGCCGGGTCTCCCTCAAGGAGGGGATATGCGTCATCGTAGGCAAGGGCGTTGTCCTGATCGGTCTTCAGTGTTTGTTCCTTTCTTCCCTCGCTTCCAAGAACCATAAGGGTCATGGGTACCGGCGGTTCCCTTCCTATTGACTCAATAGCCAGATAGACAGTTCTAACGATAATTCTGTCATTTATTTCTGAGATCAGCTTACCGATCTGAAGGGCGCTTAGTCCCTCCGAAAGGAGAATGGCGATCATTTCATCAACACGGCTGTAAATATACCTGAGGTCATCGGCATCTCTTGCCCTTTCAATCTCCTTGGCAAAGGCTATAAGGTTCCTGCTCTCTGCCAGGATTATATCCTTGTCCTCAAGGATCCCTACCACTTTTCCATCTCTGAAAACAGCGACTCTTCTTATGTTTTCCCTGACCATCCTGATTATCGCATCAAAAATAAAGTCGTTCTCCTCAACACCTATAACAGGTGATGACATGATCTCAGCGAGCCGAACTGAGGAGGGGTCAAGTTTCTTTGATACAATCTTCTTGATGATGTCTCTTTCGGTGACTATTCCAAGTTCTTTCCCTTCAACGAGGACGGAAGAAGCCCCTTTTTCTGTCATTTCCACAGATGCTCTCAAAACTGTATCGCCTTTTCTGAGGATTACGGGAGGTGTTAACCTTATGTCCTTGACCCTCATGGTCAGAAAGGATTCAAGGCTCTTTGTCTGAGGTGGAACTCTCAGTAGCTTTACGGTTGCTGATAGCTTCCTTGCGAGATTCACGGTAAAGTAATGTTCAAACTCTTCGTATTTATCAATGAGCTGTAAGAAGATTTCTTTAGGGACAAGGTACAGGATCGTATCCTTTACCGCTTTTGCTGAGGAATTTGGCGGATTCCCGCTGATCAGTGAAGGGTAGCCGAAGGATTCGCCTTCAGACAGATGGTCTATCTCAGAGCCACCGAGCTCAAGGACAACTTCACCCTTTCTGATGATGTAGAGGTACTCAAGAGGCCTGGTTCCCTCTTTAAATATGTACTCTCCTTCCCTGTAAACCCTTATGAGAATATGAAAAGAGAGGGCTTCAAGAGCCCTCTCGGGGAGGCGTGAAAAGGGGTGGTGTGACCGGAGAAAGCCCTCAACATCCCTGATCATACCTCGTGTATCTTTTTAGGATACCTCAGGTCCTCAACAAGCTTCTGTATCCTTTCAGAGGGTGGCTGGGTTGCGAGTGTTACAGCTATTGTTACTACAAGGTTGGCTATGAGACCAAAGAGGCCCGAGGCGGTGTGCTGTATTCCCCAAATAGAAAAGCCATGTACCTTGTTGAGGTAGATATAGAGGATGGTTGTAAGAAGTCCAACAACAAGTCCTGCAACCGCTCCCTGTTTATTGAGCCTTTTCCAGAAGACCCCAAGAACGAGTGCAGGGAAGAAGGATGCTGTTGCAAGAGAAAATGCCCAGGCAACTATCTGAACGATGAAGGCTATCTTCTGAGCCGCAATAAAACCACCGATGACTCCGGCAATAGCAACAGCGATCTTACCTATCATAACTACTCGCTTCTCCGGTGCCTTTGGGTCTATCATCTTGCTGTAGAGGTCGTTGGAAATTGCTGCGGCAATGACAAGGAGGAGTCCGTCTGCCGTTGATAGTGCCGCTGCAAGACCCCCGGCCATAACAAAAAATCCAACTATTGCGATCAATCCTGCAATCTCCGGGGTTGCAAGAACGACTATGTCTCTGTTGATGTTTAGTTCAGCCCACTGGATAATCCCGTCACCGTTTTTATCTATAACCTTAAAGAGTCCTGTCTCAGCCCACTTCTGAGCCCACGCAGGTAGCTGGTCAATGGGCTTGCCAACTACATCCTTGAGGACAACAAGCCTTGCAAATGCGGCGTAGGCGGGAGCTGTCAGATACAGGAGTGCTATGAAGAAAAGAGCCCATCCTGCACTTCTCCTCGCATCTCTAACTGATGGAGTTGTAAAGAATCTCATTAATATGTGAGGCAGTGCGGCTGTGCCTGCCATCAGGACAAAAGTCAGCGCAAGAAACTGAGCCATGTTGAATTTCACAAAGGGCTCTACGTAGTGAGGTGAGATGCCGTACTGGGTTTCAAGCTGAACTATGTTCTCAAGCACCTTACCGTACAGGAACTGAGGGAGTGGGACACCGAACCACTGGGTTGCAAGGATTGAAACAGGGAGGAGATAGGCGGTTATCAGAACTATGTACTGGGCGACCTGGGTCCAGGTGATTGATTTCATTCCCCCAAGGATGGTAGTGGCAATTATGATGATCATACCTATGGCTATTCCTAACTCAAAGGGAACGCCAAAGAGTCTTCCCATAATTATTCCAACACCTGCTACCTGACCGACCATGTAAGTGAAGCTTATGATAATTGCAGTTACAAGGGCAACGAGCCTTGCAAACTGAGATTCATACCTCTCGGCAATGAAGTCCGGAACAGTATACTTTCCAAACTTTCTGAGGTAAGGGGCTATGAGTAGTGCAAGGAGAACGTAACCACCTGTCCAGCCCATTATGTAGGCAAGTCCGTCGTAACCAAGGGCGTAAAGGGCACCCGCCATTGATATAAAGGAGGCGGCGCTCATCCAGTCTGCTGCCACTGCCATCCCGTTCCAGAAAGCGGGAATCCGTCTCCCTGCAACGTAGAACTCTGCCGCTTCTGTTGCCCTGTTATATATGGCTATCGCCATGAAGATTATCACGATCCCAAAGACGATTATGTACCCAACTATGTTTTCCATGGCTCACTCCTCCACTCCGTACTTCTGATCCAGCTTGTTCATCAGGTATGCGTAAAGGAAGATCAAAACCACAAAGGTGATAACTGAGAGCTGTGCGCTGACCCAGTAATGCATAGGAAAACCAAAAATTTTCATGGTGCTCAGGGGTTTTGCGATGATTGCACCCACATAGGAAACTGCAAACCATATAGCCAGCAGTATTCCTATTAAACGGACGTTTTCCCGGTGGTATGCTTCAAGTTTTTCCCTGTCCATCCCGCACCTCCTGTTTAAAATGTGCTATTTAAGTTTATCCCATTGGTTTTTAAAAAGTCAATGAAAAATTTAAAAATAAAACGATGTTTTAAATATTTGCTGGTTTTTTGCAGAATATATCAGGATGATTTCAACTAATAATACGGAATTTTTACCATGGTTTTCGGCGATTGATATTAGTAATTGATATTTGTAGGCCAATTTTATTATTAGATAATTCTTATATCCTTAATTCAAACACCGTTTTATTTTTGATTTTAGCATTGTTGATGATATAAATTCATCTAAAATTATTTGAAAACCGGAGGAGGTGGCTTCATGTCTGAGCAAGAAAAGGCAGAGGTTCTTTTAAAGGTCAAGGAAAAGTACAATCCGCCTGAGGAATTTATTAAGAGAGCATGGATCAAGGATTACGAATCCCTGTATGAGGAGTCCGTCAGGAACAGGGAGGACTTCTGGGCTAAGGTTGCTGAGGAACTCCACTGGTTCAGAAAGTGGGACAGGGTCCTTGAGTGGAATTATCCCTATGCCAAGTGGTTTGTGGGTGCTGAAACCAATATTACATACAACTGCCTTGACAGACACGTTGAGGGCGGACGCCGGAACAGGGTAGCTTACATATATATAGACGAGGATAATAACGAGAGGAAGGTCACCTACGGTGAACTCCTGGAACTCACCTCAAGGATAGCCAACGGTCTCAGATCCCTTGGTGTCAAAAAGGGTGATAGAGTATCCATTTACATGCCCAATACCATCGAAGCAGTTGCGACAATGCTCGCCTGTGCCCGCATAGGTGCTATACACAGCGTTGTCTTTGCAGGATTCTCGGAAGGTGCCCTCAGAACAAGAATTGAAGATGCAAAAGCAAAGGTGGTATGCACCGCAAGCTACACCAAGAGGAGAGGAAAGAGGATAGACCTCCTCCCAACCGTTGAGAAGGCAATTGACGGTCTTGATTTTGTTGAGAAGGTTGTTGTCTGGGATAGGGACGGAGATGTTCTGAATTCAGAGGAGGGCGGAAAGTTTGTTGACTTTTATTCACTTGTTAAGTCCTCAGATCCGGTCTGCCAGCCCGAAAGGATGTCTTCGGAGGATCCTCTCTTTATACTCTATACCTCAGGTACCACAGGCAAGCCCAAAGGAGTCCTTCACACCACCGGCGGTTACATGGTTCAGACCTACTTCACCTCAAAGGTTGTCTTTGATCTCCATGAAGACGATATCTTCTGGTGCACGGCGGATATCGGCTGGATCACAGGTCACTCTTACATCGTTTACGGGATCCTTGCCAACGGTGTAACCTCTCTCATAGTTGAGGGTGCACCGGACTACCCGGACCCCGGCAGGTGGTGGAGCTATGTTGAAAGGTACAGAGTAAATGTTTTCTACACCGCGCCGACGGCAATAAGGATGTTCATGAGGTACGGAGAGGAATGGCCTGCAAAATATGACCTTTCTTCCCTGAGGATCCTCGGATCGGTGGGTGAACCGATTAACCCGGAAGCCTGGCACTGGTATTACAGAAACATAGGACGTGAGAAGTGCGTTATCGTTGATACCTGGTGGCAGACAGAAACCGGTGCTCACATGATAACAACGGTTCCATCCTACCCCGCAAAGCCGGGCAAGGCAGGAAAGCCCATGTTCAGCGTTGAGGTTGATGTGGTTGATAAGGACGGCAACCGTCTTCCCCCTGATACCGTAGGCTTTTTGGTTATTAAGGCTCCATGGCCTTCAATGCTCAGGACCTGCTGGGGAGAGCCAGAGAGGTACGAGAAGTACTGGAATACCATCCCCAACCTTTACTTTGCAGGCGACCTTGCTTCTTACGATGACGAGGGCTACATAATGATCCTCGGAAGGGCGGACGATGTTATAAATGTTGCGGGACACAGGATAGGAACTATGGAAGTGGAAAGCGCTCTCGTTGACCACCCCTCCGTTGCGGAAGCCGCGGTAATCGGTAAGCCCCACGAGGTTAAGGGCGAATCCATCAAAGCCTTTGTAATACTGAGAAAAGGCGTTGAGCCTTCCGACAAGCTTGTTGAGGACCTCAAGCTCCACGTCAGAAACGAGCTGGGTGCGATCGCGGTTCCCGATGAGATAGAGTTTGTGGAGAAGCTTCCAAAAACGAGGAGCGGAAAGATCATGAGGCGTATTCTAAAGGCACAGGAACTCGGTCTTGATGTGGGTGATGTTTCTACCTTGGAGGATTAAAGGCTCAGGTAGGTTCTGCGGATAGAGTCTCTACTGATAAGTTCACGGGAGGTGCCCTCGTCAACGATCTCGCCGAGGTCAAAGACGTATGCCCTGTCGGAAATCTCAAGGGC
>JALTVH010000300.1 GCA_027049085.1 Aquificaceae bacterium
GCCATCCTCTGGGCAAGCTGATCAAGTTGCTGATCGGTGGTCTGGTCAAGAATTCCGTATCCCTTTCTTGAGTATGGGTTATCAAAGTTAGAGTTCAGAAAAACCGGTCTGAGGTTTAGGGGCAGCGTCTCACCGCCGAGGTAGTAAACCTGAGACTCTCCCTCAAGGGAGACAAAGGGTAGCAGAAGCTCGTTGATGTCCTTACCAAAGGGGTTATTGGCAGCAAGGATCGCTGCAAGGGTTGTTGCAAAGCCCGGCGCCTCCCGGTCAAGGTTTCCTCTCAGGTTCTGGGCTATGCTTATGGGATGAGACTTGTTGTCATCCTTCAGCCTGTTGATCGTCCTGTATATAGACATATCACCGCTGGCTATGAGGTTTTCCATGTCGTTCCCGCCGGCATTGGCCCAGAAACCATTTTTAGTCACACCTGATCCATCAACCAGATAACTTGGGTACGGGTTCTGGGAATTCGCGTTTATTTCATCAATATTCGTCAAATTACCTGCGAGTTCTGAGGGACCACCATAAAGGAAAATGCTGATCCACTTTACAGGCCACACACTCGGCTTCTGATAATTAACCTGACCCTGAATATCGTGAATAAGCTCTTTAAGACGCCTCTCAGAGGCGTAAACAAGATAAGGATGGGTTAAAAGAAAACCAAGAGCGCTTGCAGACCTTAAGAACTCCCTCCTCGTGATCATGGCATTACCTCCTTATTTGCTTGGCCTGAGCATGTAGAACTCAGGGAGCCTGCTGATATAGTCAAGAATCAGCATCGCCTTCTGCCACCTGTGTTTGTCCTGATAGTTTTTCCTCTGAAAGATGTCCCTGAAGGTATCAAGCTCTTCCTGAGTAGCTTTCCTGCCGAGAGCTGTTACAAAAACATAGTTCACAAAATCGTCCTCAATGAAGAGAACGTCGTAAAAGTCCTCACCCCAGCCATCATCGTCGGCGTTCCATGCCCGGTTAATCATGAGGTTCTCACGCACAGACTTGTGGTAATACGCAAAGCTGAGGGCATCAAGGGGTGGAGTAGGTGTTCTTCCCAGCTTTTCATAAAGGGGTGGCTGTTTCATACTTGCAAGTTTCTGGATTGAACCCGATCCCCAGCTCTGGGGCCTGTTCACAAATCTGAAGAAGTTTTCAGAGGGTTTAAAGCCAAGCCTGCTGGCTGTTCCAAGGAATGCCTCTTCCCACTTCAGAGGCCTCTCGTTGTTCAGGAGATAAGCCTTTGAAAAGATAAGTATGTTAAATATGTCTCTGAAAGTCTGGGGATTTTTGGCGACAACTTCATCAACAATGACCTTTTTCTCTTCCTCAGAGAGCCCTGAGAACAGATGGTCAACTATCTCGGCGATAACAGTGGGAATAAGGTTCGGGTGGTCGGCTATCGCCCTGTAAAAGTCCCAGCAGGTTGTCACAGTTGTATCAAGAATGTCCTGAGGTTCTGTGTTCTCGTTGAAATCAATTACAAGCTGATAGCCCTGATCCTGCCCGGTCAGGGACCAGTTTTTGCAGGCAAGGGCGGCTTTGGGAACCTCCTCATCAATGAATCGCCTCAGGAAAATTTCCATCATTTCCCTTGTGTTATCCTCTGGGGAACGGAACCTCCGCCAGTTTTCCTGAGAAATCATATGCTGATAAACTATTTCCCTAATTG
>JALTVH010000301.1 GCA_027049085.1 Aquificaceae bacterium
GGGCTTCTGGGGTTCAAGGTATGGCAAGGGAGGGGATGACTACTTTAACTGCACTCTTTCGGAGGAAGAGTACAGGCGCTTTTATGAGGAGCTGATAAGGGCTGAGAAGGTCCAGCCCAAAGACTTTGAGAAGGCGGTTCACTTTGAGGGGTGTCTGCCCATTGAGGAGATCGCCCAGCGCGGATATCAGACGCTCCTTTACGGTCCTATGAAGCCCGTCGGTCTTGTTGATCCGAGGACAGGCAAACAGCCCTTTGCGGTAGTCCAGCTCAGGCGAGAGAACAGAGAGGGGACGCTCCTTTCCCTTGTGGGCTTTCAGACCAAACTCACTTACAGTGAGCAGAAGAGGGTCTTCAGGCTTATTCCCGCCCTGAGGAATGCGGTCTTTGTGAGGCTCGGATCAATGCACAGGAACACCTTTATACAGTCCAACAGAGTCCTGACGCCCTTTCTGAACATGAGGAAGAGAGAAAACATCTTCTTTGCCGGTCAGATAACCGGGGTTGAGGGCTACGTTGCCTCCTCTGCAACGGGCATCCTTGCGGGGATCAATGCTGTGAGATTGCTGAGAGGTCTTCCCCTTGCAGTTCCACCTGAGGAGACGATGATCGGCGCTCTGGTTCGCTATATCACTACCAAGGAAGGTCAGCTCCAGCCGATGAATCCTGTTTTCGGGCTTCTTCCGCCTCTAGAAAAGAAGGTGAAGGATAAGAAAAGGAGAAAGGAACTGCTTGCAGAGAGGGCTATCAACGCTATGAGGGAATGGGTTGAGAGTTTAGAGGAATGAAAAAGGTTCCAAAGAGGGTAATTCTGACCAGGGAAGAAGAGGATATAGAGAGGGACAGAAAGGTTTTTGAAGGATACGGATTTGAGGTGGTCTCGCTTCCTTTGATAAGGTCCGAGGGTGTTCCCTTTGAGGACAATTCTGGAACCTTTGACTGGGTAGTTTTTCAGAGCGTTCGGGCTGTGCGTTTTTTCCTTGAAAGGGCAGAGATTCCTTCGGAATGTAAGATTGCGGTCGTTGGTGAGAAGACAAAGAATTATCTTGAATCCCTCGGCTACAGGGTGGATTTTGTTCCAGAAGATCAGAGCGCAGAAGGGCTTTCAAAGGAACTTCCCCTTTCAGGGGGTGAGAGGGTTTTGATCCCGAGGTCCTCAATAGGTCGGGAGACTCTCTTGAAGGGCTTAAAGGAAAGGGGCTGTGATGTGGTGGACCTCGTTGTTTACAGGGTAGAGGTTGAAAGACACAGCCCTGAAAAGGTAAGGGGTACTCTGGCTGGAGGGGGATTTATTGTTTTTGCGAGTCCATCTGCTGTGAAGGCGCTTTTTGCAAATTTGCAAAGGGAAGAGATCCTCAATTATCTCAGGAATCTGGTGGTAGTTGCCATTGGTAAAACAACAAAAAACTACCTTGAGTCGGAGGGGGTCACCGCCGACCTGATTCCGCCGAAACCTTTGATGGAAGAGGTTGCGGTGAAAATTCACACCTTCTGGCATGAATTTTGCACATTATAAAATTGCGATGATGAAACAGAGGACGATATCTGAAGAGGTAACTCTTGAAGGGGTTGGGATACATACAGGCGAGAGATCAAGGGTGATCCTTCATCCCGAGCCAGAAGGAACGGGGATAAGCTTTTACAGGGAAGGTGTGAG
>JALTVH010000302.1 GCA_027049085.1 Aquificaceae bacterium
TTCCGCCTATGTCGGTGAAGTTGGCGGGTTTGAGGCCTATCGCGTAGGTGGTCTCAATGGTGACCGTTGAACCGCCTCCGCCGAAGGTCATCATGGCAATGTCACCATCCATCTCAACGTAAGATCCCGCCTTTCCCCTGTGGTCATCCTTATCAATCTCAGCAGCGGCGAGCTCCCTCTCTGTTGGCGGTCTCTTGAGGGCGGTTCTCACACCATAGACCTTAGAGGGAGGGATGCTTGCGTCATCATCAATCTTGACCACAGCATCAAGAGCCATAACTCTGAGCTTTCCGTCCTTCTCCACAACCGCCAGAGGGTTGATCTCAAGGAGCCTTGCCTCTGCATTCCAGAAGGCATTGTAGATATTCGCAATTACTTCTGAGAGCTGTCTCAGAACACCTTTAAGGTCCTGAGGAAGCCCAAGGTCAAGGAGGTAGTTTCTGACCATGTGGGGGTAGAGACCTTTCAGCGGATCTATGGGATAAATCCCGATCTTAGAAGGGTCAACCTCCTCAATGTCCATTCCTCCCTCAAGGCTGAGGGTCAGAACAGGTGCCCTGTGCTCGGTGGAGTAGGTGACGGAGGCATAGATTTCCTTGACAATGTTTGCCTTCTCAACTATCAGAACACCGATGGGCATCTCACCGTAAACGGGATACTCAAGGAGAGCCTTTATCTCTTCAATTGCCTGCTGGGGACTTGAGCAGATTCTGACAGCTCCAGCCTTGCCCCGCTTACCTACAAGCACCTGAGACTTGACCACGCACTCTCCGAGCTGATTTACGAAGCTCTCAACCTCTTCATTTACCTCACTGGCAAAAAGGTATTTAGGGGTTGGCACACCGTACTTTTTGAATATCTTGTCGTAGGCTTCGTACTCATAGAGGTCCATTCTCAAATCCTCCGAGGTTGATTCATGGGCAGATAAGAATTATACACTCTCGGCACAAAAATGATATAATGCTTTGCCATGGCTAACACAAAGCAGGCTGCCAAGAGGGCACGGAGAGACGCCAGAAGGCGTGAGAGAAACAGGTATCACCTCTCAAGGATGAGGACCTATATAAGGAATTTCCGCAGGATGGTCCTGGAAGGCGACCTTGAAAAGGCAAAGGAATTTCTCCCCGAGGTCGTCAGCATCATCCAGCACACCGCAAGTAAGGGCGTAATACACAAGAGAGAGGCGGCAAGAAGGATCTCAAGGGTTACGAACCTTCTCAACAAGGCTCTTTCCCAGTCTCAGGGCTAAGGACTCTCTCAGAACAAAGAGAAGGGAAAAGTAGGATAAAGCCCCTAAAGGTATTGAGATCAGAAGCACCGCCGAAGGCGGTATTTTCAGGAGCTTTAAATAAAAAACAATTAAGGACATAAGGGAGGCGGAAATAAGCACCTTGGCAAGGGTTCGCGTAAGGTCGCCTTTCTTCAGCCTGTCCTCTTTCCTGTAAGAGAGATAAAGGGTTCCCGCAACAAAAGAGAGGGCGGTTGCAGAGGGAAGGCCCAGCAGTCCAAAGCCGAGGCCAAAGGCAAAGATCACCGCAAGGAGGCCCTCGGTTACAACGGTGATAAGGGAAGCCTTGACGGGGGTTTTGGTGTCGCCCTTTGAAAAGAAGCTGACAGAGAGCACCTTCTGAAGGGACATGAA
>JALTVH010000303.1 GCA_027049085.1 Aquificaceae bacterium
ACATAACCCTGAAAACAATTGACAACGCGTACCTTGTCCAGCCTCTTCCCGATGGTACGCGCTTTGATGAAAACATAAGAGCCTTCAAGATCCTTTCCCTGAACCCGAAAATTGAAGAACCGGTCAACCTTTATCCCACAGATATCAAAAAGGGGAAGCTTATTATTAGCCTCCCACCCATTAGATCCGGGGAAGACCTCCGTATAAGCTATACAGTCTCAGGAGGCAAAAAACCACCAGAGCCTGTTGTCCGCGGCCAGAAGTTACTGATAGAGGAGGAAAAGGACCCCGTTTACATGCTTGTGGGTAAGTACTCAATCAAATTTCCCTATGCAAGTCACGTAACCAAGGATATTAACTTTAAGAACATTAAAGATGTTCTTGAAGGTCTAAACAGAGCAGGGGTGAAACCCATCGTTAAGATCTTTGGTATAGCTGATGGGAAAACAAAGAATCCCGAGCTCAATAACGAGATAGCCAAAAAAAGAGCCACTTTCGTTGCCAGAAAAGTGCTGGGTCAGAATTTCGCCTGTTACATAAGACGAGGCTTTGCAGGCGTTCAGTGAACTATCCTTACAGAAACCCCTCGCTCTCTTAAATATTCTTTTAATTCTCCTATGGTAATTTCCCTGAAGTGAAAGAGGGAGGCTGCAAGTGCCGCATCAACCTTTCCCTTTTCAAAAACCTCAAAGAAATCCTCCTTTTTACCAGCACCGCCGGAGGCTATTACGGGAATACTGACCGCCTCCGAGACAGCCCTGCAGAGCTCAACATCGTATCCCTCTTTAGTTCCGTCCCTGTCCATTGAGGTAAGCAAAATCTCGCCAGCACCGAGTTCCTGAACCCTTCTTGCCCATTCCACCGCATCAAGCCCAGTTGGTGTTCTCCCACCATTTATATAAACCTCCCAGGAATTTCCCTTTTTCTTTGCATCAATGGCAACAACGATGCACTGAGAACCAAAACGCAGAGCACCCTCCTGCACTATCTGGGGATTTTTGACCGCAGAGGTGTTAACAGAAACCTTGTCAGCTCCTGCCTCAAGAAGCTTTCTCATATCCTCAACGGTTCTTATTCCTCCTCCAACAGTAAAGGGCATAAAAACTTCTTCCGCAACCTTCTTAACAACCTCCAGCATAATATCTCTCCCCTCTGCGGATGCAGTGATGTCAAGGAAAACAAGTTCGTCAGCATATTCCTCTTCGTACCTTTTGGCAACCTCAACAGGGTCGCCTGCATCCCTCAGATTGAGAAATTTCACACCTTTGACCACCCTCCCCCGGTCCACATCCAGGCAGGGGATGATCCTCTTGGCAAGCATAAAGAAGATTCTATGACCGAGGTTATTGGAAATCAAATCCTCCGGTTTAAAGATATAACCTGAAGGAGGTGAAAGTATGGCTCAGAAGTTTGCCCAGGAAACAGCACAGGAAAAGAGGATCTTAGATTCAAATACAGGAAATCCTGTGAGTGAGATAATCATAGAAAAAGATAGAATTGTGATCAAAAAAGAAAACGGGGAAGAGGTTTCTTTCCCATCAAACAGCGTTAGAGCAAAGCATATTCTGATGAGGCTGAACCACGGGATAAGTGAGATAACGGAAGCCATCTACGTATAATCTCTTATATGGAAATAATTATCCAGAAGGGAAGCCTCTTAGAGGCTGAGGCAGATGCCATAGTGAACCCTGCCAACAGCAGGGGATTGATGGGAGGTGGTGTAGCAGGCGTTATAAGAAAGGTTGGTGGGGAGGAAATTGAGAGGGAAGCTGTAAGTAAAGCACCAGTACCGGTTGGATCTGCAGTTATAACCACTGCGGGAAAGCTTCCATTCAGAGGCGTGATCCATTCACCAACTATGGAAGAACCTGCAATGAGAACCACAGAGGAAAAGGTTAGAGCTTCAGTGCGCTCTGCCCTTGAAGTTGCAGAAAAGGAAGGGTTTGAAAGCATTGCCTTTCCCGGAATGGGAACAGGTGTGGGACGCGTCCCAAAGGACGTTTCAGCCAGGGCAATGATTCAGGAAATCAGGGGCTTTTCTGCAAAGAGCCTAAAGAGGGTTATCCTCGTTGATCTTGACGATGATATGGTCAAGGAGTGGGAAAAGGCGCTCAAGGATGTAACCTGACCTCAAACAATCCCTTTCCTCGCAGACATCGGGAAAGCAGGGGGCGCAATTTAGACCGGGGACAATCTGGTGAACCCTTTCACCAACAGGTTTCCAGACCACAGGATCGGAAGGACCGTAAATCACTATAGTATAAAGGCCGATATAGGAAGCAAGGTGAGCAAAACCACTATCATTTCCGATAAACAAAGTTCCGCAGCTTAATTTCCCTGCAAGCTCAGCAATGTCTCTGACATGGATCTCCCTGTAAAATGTCCCTTTTAATTCTTCTTCAGCTTCACCTATCAGCCATAAAACCTCAAATCCCTTGCCAATTAGGAATTTTTCCACCTCAAGAAAAACCTCTAAGGGAGCATTTTTTAGTTTTGATCCGCTTGAAGGATGTAAATATGCCTTCTTTGATTTCAGAGAGCAGTCTAAGGGAAGTCTCCTTGAGTACTCACAGCCTGATAAACCAAGTCTCTCAAGATAGTAATCAACGATCCAAACTCTCTTCTCAGGGAAGGGAGGTATATTTCCGTCAATCCCTATGATCGCCTTTTTATCAAATTGATCAAGTTCCTCAGGAAACTCCGATAAAACAGAATCCGCCCAGCCAACAATTTTTGCAAGGACCAGATAATCTGTGTTTCCCACCGCTGTAACATGAAAACCCATCTTTCTGAGTATCTCCAGAACAGGAAAGACCAGCAGTGTATCCCCAAGACCACCTCTGCGGTAGACCAAAGCCCTCTTACTCACAGACCCATTCTTATCCTAACGCCCATATAAACCATAATTAAGGAAAGAAGAAGGTTGGCAATGCCCAAGTATCTTGCCACCTTACGGTACCCCTCACTTCTCAGAGCCCGCGGACCAGCCCAGAGGTCGTGATAGAGGGAGATAATCAGTATTACGATAAATAAAAACAGCTTTTCAAATATAGTTCTCCTGAATCCGCCCTGTATATAAAGTGTAATACCAATACCGGTCAGGAGCAGTAAGCCAAGGGATATGAAGGTCCCATAAAAGCTGAACCTCTGAACAGCTGATCCAAAAAAATCTTCCCGGTAGGGCTTATCCTTCAAAAAAGGTGCTATAACAAGAGAGAGGAAAAGCATTCCCCCCACCCAGAAACTTGCCGCGACAACGTGAATCAAGACTATCAATTCCTTCACAACGATCTTCCCATACCAAGGAGTCTCTTAATTGACCTGACAAAGCCTCCAAACCTTCTTCTGTATTCCCTTCTCAGCTTTTCAACAGCGCTGCCTATAAAGCCCGAAAGAGAAGAGATCCCTTTTTTATCCTGAATCTTGTTGTCAAGGAGAAACTCCTTAAGTATCTCATTAACTGTCTCAAGAGCCTTTACCGACCTGTAAAGGGCTTCTTCGGATTCAAGGTTAATTTCATCTATCTTTTTTCTAAGCACCTCTTCCATTCCCTCAACAGCCATATTTAGGCTCCTGTTGGCAACCTCTGGATCTGTTGGGAAACTTGTCACAAGTTCAAGGAGTTTGGCTCTTAACTTCAGTCTAAACTCTATAAGCTCTGTCTCAAAAGGGTCTTTGGCAGTTATATCTGAAAAAAATTCTTCAACAATCACAATGACCTTATCCCCGATAGAGGGAACCTTATCCATACCTGTACCTCCGATTAATGGGATATTTAATTATAAAATTTAGGAAATGAAAGAATACCTTGAGTTTTTCGGTCTCAGGGATGACCCGTTCAAGATTACACCAGATGCCAATTACTTTTTCCTTTCAGAAGCTCATCAGGAAGCACTAACAGCGTTAAAGTATCTGGTTCAGTCGGAAGAGGGCTTTGCGGTTATAACCGGAGAACCTGGAACGGGAAAAACACTTACCGTCAGGAAGTTTATAGACGAACTTCCAGGAGAAGTTGAGTTTGCTTATATTTTCTTTCCCAATCTTTCACCGGAGGAACTCTTTGAGGCTATCCTTGAGGATTTTGGGATAAGTAGTAAGGAGGATACTAAAAACAGGCTTTTTGCAAAAATGAGGGACTTTCTTATTCAGAAAAGACTCTCCGGAAAGAAGGTCCTGATTATCATTGACGAGGCTCAGAACCTTCCCGTTGAGACCCTTGAGGAACTGAGGATCCTTTCAAACCTTGAAACTGAAAACCAGAAGCTCCTGAACATTATATTGCTCGGCCAGCCAGAGCTCGAAGAAAAGTTAAGCTCAGAAAGACTAAGACAGCTCAACCAGAGAATAACCGTAAGGGCCAAGCTGAGAAATCTGACAGAGAAGGAAACCCAGGCATACATCAACTACAGACTGGCCAAAGCAGGCGGTGGCAACGTCAAACTCAGCAAAAGGATATTTCCGGAGCTCTACAGGTACTCAATGGGAATACCGAGGCTCATCAATATCCTTATGGAAAGGTCCCTAATGGCTGCATTTGTAGAAGGAACTAATGAGTTGACACCAAAGCACCTCAAAAGGGCGGTTGAAAGCGTGGGTCTTCATGTTCCTCGCGCAAAGCCAAAGGTTCTCCCATACTTGCTCGTTGGCGCTGTTGCTATTTTTTCATTGGTAGGAATCCTTTATCTTTTAAATATCTATCCTGTTAAGGATCAGGGAGTCCAGAGCAATCCGGCACCTGTCACTTCAATCCCTCAATCCACCGGCAAGAAAGAACAAGCTACCGAAGAAAAAGAAATCGCGGCTCAGGAAAGCCACCCGATCAAAAACACCATAGCAGTCGTAGACACTCCTTTTCTCAACATGAGGGAGGAACCTGACCCTGAATCAGATGTAGTTTACGTACTCAGAGAAGGAGATAGACTCAAAATTACCCAAGAGGGACCCTTTCCGTGGGTAAAGGTCTCTTTTGAAAAAGGAAGTATCGTAATTGAGGGCTGGGTAAACGTAAAGTACGTCAGGATCAACCCTTAACTATCAACCAGGGTACAGTTTAGGTCATCAATGGTCACTCTGCAGTTAGAAAAGTTATTCTGCCACTCCACATCCCAAAGCTGACAGAAATTGAGGGTACACAGTTGCTGGGTACAGTTGTTGTCTCTAAAGATCGTGTATGTTCTTCCCAGGTAAAACCTTGTGCTGTTCCTAATCCTGGTGCAGGTAGTCCCCTGATCATCGGTGTAATACAGACTTCCACTCACAGCTTCATCAACATCTATTCCATTATTTATGCAGTTGGGGTCAACCGTTCCCTGGGTGATGTTTATCTGGAAAACCTGTGAATAAATCTGTCCACATACATCCTGAACCTGGACATTAAAGGAATAGGTGCCGGGGTAGTCTATAACATCTGCACCGGAAATCGCACAGGTCTGGGTTGTGTTGGCCGTGCAGAAGTTCACACCGTAGGGCAGGGATCCACTTGTTAAAGTCCATGTATAAGGAGAAGCTCCACCCAGAGCGGTGATCGTCCCCGAGTAAGGATCGCAGACCTGACCGTTGGATAACGTATCGGCGAATCCGGTGAGAGCTGGACAGCCTATCACCACCGAGTAACTTGCCGTGATTGTCTGCGGTGGTGAACAGCTGTCCTGATAGGACACAGTGAATGAACATGTTCCTGGAGCCGTCGGTGTTCCAGAAATAACAGCACTTGTGGAAGCACATGATAGTGAAAGGCCGTTGCAGGGAGTTCCGGGATCACACTGGATATTGGAAACCGGCGCCTGACCACCTGCAACCAGGATCGTCTGGCTGAAGTAACTTCCAACATTGGCATTAAAGGTTGTACCGCTTGCTGGTGTTATTGTCATAGGTGTACAGGAACCACCGCCCCCACCACCACCACCGCAGTCCGGGTCCCTGAGAGTTATTGAAAACCCCCTGGTGTATGAGGTACAGGAATCCACCTTAACGCTGAAGCTGTAAACATCTTCCGAACAGCCCGAATCCGTAGGAGGTGTACCCGTTATCTGCCCGCTCGCACTCAGGCTCAACCCCGGGGGCAGGCTCCCTGATACAATGCTGTAGCTGTATGAACCCGAACCACCTATTGAGGTAAGGCTTGCGCTGTAAGAGGTACCCTCGTAGGCATCGGGAAGGTTGTTTGTAATTATCTCAACATCTCTGGCTCTTACTGGAATCGTAAAGTTACCTGTCCTTGTCTGCCCTTCGCTGTCCTGAACAGTTGCACTTACACTAATTGTTCCCGTGCAGGAAGGAAGAGTACCTGTATTCCCCGGCTCCAGATTAACGGTCCCAGAGATCAGACCATCAGCACCAACACTGAGCCCGCTTCCCGCAGTACCAGACCAGGTGTAAGGGGACCTTCCACCCTTTGCTTTAAGCTGATAGGCGTAGGCGCTATCCTCAACTGCTTGGGGAAGGGTATTTGGGCTTATGATGGTGAGGGTCTCACAGCCCTGAGCAGACTGGATTTCATGCAGTGCAACCCACTTGACTATGTCGTCATATTCTTCTACCCTATCAGGATCGTTGTCTGAAGGAACCTGAAAGTTGTCAACCTGAGTTCCAAAAGGATAAACAGTAACAGTTGTTGGACTTGTTACGTTAAGGGTGCCATGGGTCTGATTGTTATAGTTTCCGTCTCCGCTTATAAGTATAAAGGCAACGTTGCTTATGTCTGTACTGGATGTGCAGGAGGGATCATCGCAAACCCTTACGGTCAGGTTGGTTGAGGTCAATCCGCAGAGGGAAGTGACATTGGCGAGGGAATCATCGTAGACATAGGCAAGATCCTTCCCGTAGGAGTCTTTTGTGGTCCTTAGAACCGATGTGAGGTTTGCCGAGGTAGGTAGTCCCCCTGTAGAAACTGCGTAACCTATAATGGCGTGGACGCCCGCATCAACGATTTCCTTGCTCTCGTTGTACTTTAGCCTCTTGATAAGTACGCTAATGAGTCCTGCCCCCAGCCCGAGGAGAATTCCGATAACTACAAGAACAATTGCAAGCTCAATGAGCGTTAGTCCACCGCTCTTCCTCATCTGCCAATACCAAGAGACCTGAGCTCCCGCAGGCGCTCCCTGACTATATCTCTAATTTTCGGCTCAAGGCTCTGCAAATTAAGAGCCTTATATAATCTGTAGGCTTCCCTCAGCTTTCCTTTACGCTCAAGCATCCTTGCGTGATTAAAAGCAAAGTATGGATTGGCAGGATCCTTAGAGTAGGCAGCCCTGTAATCCTTAGAAGCACCCTCAAGGTCTCCCTTCCGTTCTT
The DNA here is from genome assembly GCA_027049085.1 of Aquificaceae bacterium. GTDB lineage: Bacteria > Aquificota > Aquificia > Aquificales > Aquificaceae > Hydrogenivirga. The sequence goes on from JALTVH010000303.1 coordinate 7,294, forward strand.
TCAGGTATCCTCTCGCAAAGTGGATGTATCCTTTCCTGTCTGAGCCCATAAAAGAATTAACTTCTCTCAGAGCCTCATCGGTCCCATAGCTCCTTGCAAGCTCCATAATGTATGTGTAGTAGAGTTTTTCAAAGGGATGGTTTCTCAAAAGATTCCGAGCCTTTGAACGAAGACCAAGCCTAAGATAAACAGTAATCAGGTTGTTTGCAACATTTTCACTCCTGCGAATAGAGTACGCTCTCTCGTAAAATTCCATGCTTCTTTTAAGGTCTCCTTTTTTGAAGTAGTAGTCACCGTAATAAAGGCTGTTGGCGTATTCAGGAATAAAGGATCCGCTTTTGGGAACCTTATCCTTAGGAACGACATCCCTGACGATCTTCTCAACCTCAAGCTCAGGATTCACGTTTGACATCTTTGCCTGAAGCCTTTCCTTTTCCGGAATTTCCTCCTTTTTTGCGGCTTGATCCTTAGTTTTCCCGCCAGCCTGCTTTAAGTTGACCTCCTCTCTCGGCTGTTCAAGACCACCATCCAGGATGCTCGGTTCCTCTTCCTCCTCGGGAATACCCGGATCAGGTAAATTCTCTTTATCATCAGAAGAGGATCCCTCAATTTTATTGAAGTTCTGGGCCTCAGAGCTTTCCACACTCTCCTTTAATGCAAGTATTTGTTCCTCAATCCTTTTGCTGTCCATCTTTCCGCCCACAAGGTAAATGGTCAAAAGGTAAGCAACAACCGAGAAGAAACCCATTAGAATAACAAGAATAAAAAGCTTTAATCCCTGCTTTCCCCTGTCTTCCCTGAAAGGAGGCTTTACGGAAGGGGGGACCTGCGAACCCTTTTCCTTTTCACCTACTTTTTTTAGAAGGTCCATCAGGAGGCTCATCTCAGAGATCCCTTTCGCCCACCACCGTTGGTTTGAGGAATATAATAAGCTCCCTTTTCTCCTTTAAA
>JALTVH010000304.1 GCA_027049085.1 Aquificaceae bacterium
ACTCTTGTAGGATCAAGCCCCCTTATCATGCTGAACGACCTGATAGCTATGTATGACCTCAAACCCTTCGGACTCTTCTCTGTAACTCCAATAGGGCTGATGCTCCTTGGTGCGGGAATCCTTTACTTTATCCTGCTCGGAAGGTTTATCCTCCCAAGGAAAGAAGGTGACGATGAAGGAGGGAAATTCATCCCCCCTGACCTTGCCCAGACCTATGACAAAATATGCGGTCTCTATGAGCTGAGAGTGCCTGTGAATTTCACCAGGCGGACTGTTGAGGAAATAGATGCCAGAAAGAGGTATCAGGTAACGATAGTTGCTGTTTATCACAGGAAAACCCGGACTAAAAACTTTGCTCCTCCAAGAGAGGAGTACATTGAACCTTCCGATGACATTGCGGTTATAGGTTGCCCCGAAACGGTTGAGAAGTTTGCTCAGGACCTTGGTTTAATACTGAAGCCTGAGCTGGAAGAGTTTGCAGATGATCTTTCAAACCTCAATGCGGGTCTCGTTGAGGGAATAGTTTCGCCCCGATCGGAGCTTATAGGAAGAACCTTGAGGGAGGTGAATTTCAGGAAAAAGTATGGTGTAAATCCCGTCGCTCTGATTAGAGGGGAAGAGATTATTTACGCCGGTTTTTCCGATATACCTCTCTCAACCGGTGATGTGATCCTTCTCTTTGGGAGATGGGAGAATTTCCTTGAACTTAAGGATAGAAACGTCTTCACATTCTCACGGGAAATAAAGGGTGAGGTTGTAAGAAAGGAGAAAGCAAAATACGCTCTATTATGGTTTGGACTTGCCCTCACTCTGATACTGTTCTTCAAGGTTCAGCTATCAATAGCTCTTCTGACGGGTGCACTGGGAATGATCATTACAAGGGTCATAAGCGTTGATGAAGCCTACCAGGCAGTTGACTGGATGACAGTTTTTCTCCTTGCGGGCCTTCTCCCCCTTGGTATTGCCTTTCAGGAAACGGGAACAGCAGAGTTTTTAGCCAAAAAGATTATATCTTTCGTAGGGGAACTAACCCCTATTCTTTTTTATGGGATGATAGCCCTTATGACCTCTTTCTTTACCCTCGTTGTTTCCAACGTTGGCGCCACGGTATTGCTCGTTCCCCTGACTATAGACATGGCTCAGGAGATAGGAGTTGATCCGAGGCTCTCATCCCTTGTTGTTGCCGTTTCTGCTTCTAACACCTTTATAATCCCCACTCACCAGGTCAACGCCCTGATAATGAGACCAGGGGGATACAGGATCATTGATTATGTGAGAGCAGGTGGTGGTATGACCCTTCTCTTTATAGTGATTCTTGTGTCTGCTCTGATGCTGTTTTACTGAGCCTCAGAATACCGCCTGCTTCGGCGGTCTTTATCAGAGTTTTCAAGAGATCTTCCGTATTCCAGCCCCTGTATGCTGAAATAACAACAGCGGGTCCCTCAACGAATGCAGGGTGAGGCAGTGAACCTAACTCAGATTCATCCTCTACGATCCTGTCCGCTTTGTTAAGCACGTAAATGATGGGCTTGTCCTTAACACCAAGTTCCTCAAGAACCTTCTTAACAGAGTGTATGTGGTCAAGCCATCTTTCATCGGAGATGTCAACAACAAGGAAGATTATGTCTGACTCAAGGA
>JALTVH010000305.1 GCA_027049085.1 Aquificaceae bacterium
CAAATTGATTTGCAAGATCCGTGCCAAAACACCTAAGCTATTGTTATTCTTGTATGTTTTATAATCACCTATCATGTAGAGATATCCGGTGGTAAAAATTCTTGACACATTCAAACGACCTGTAAAAAAGCAGAACACTATGGTATTCAAGGACTTTATGCTTTTTCATAAACATTTTTGACATATGTAAAAAATTTTTACGGGAGGTGGGGATTCATTAAATGGTTTGATGGCACCCCCAGCGGGATTTGAACCCGCGTTTCCGGCGTGAAAGGCCGGCGTCCTAGGCCAGGCTAGACGATGGGGGCTACCATCATCATTTGAACAGAAGATGTATTATAGTTAGCGTCAGCAGTGCTGTCAAGACTCTTAAACTTGATTATACTATTGAAAGCCAATGGAGAAATTCAGGGTCAGCCGGCATTTTAGGGAAGGGGTGGAGTATCCTGTTATAACTAAGTATAAGGAGATTCCAATAAGGGCAAATCTGAGACTCAACTGGACAGATGATGAAGGCAGACTCTTAGGCTTTGACTGGGGGAAAACACACCTGAGGGGTGCTTTTTCAACCCTCGATCCAGTTTATGTAGCTCTGTCAAGCGACGAGTATGCAGTTACAAGTGTTTTCAGCAACCTCGGCAAAGAACTGGTTCTTATGGTGGAGACCTTTTCTGAACCACCCGACTTTGTCAACAGACGGTCTGTTAGGGTTGAACCAGACGAGGATAATCCAGTTTATGTGGACCTTTTTATAGAGGACCTCTCCATAGCAACAACAGCAACAGATATCAGTGAATTCGGTGTGGGCGTCTCACTTAATAAGGATGAACACGATGAGTTTATAAAAGCCGTTCGGGACAGACTCAACAGTCTTGAGAAAGATGAGAACATAGACATTGAGATCTCGGTTACCCTGCCCACATGTGGAAAGGTTGTCGGAAAGGGAAGGCTCAGGAATTTCATCGGTAAAGGGAACGACGTTTACGTGAGACTTGGCTTTGAGGTTTCCTTTGGAAAAAAGGATAAGGACAAGATAAGAAGGTACGTAATTACAAGACAGCGGGAAATTATAAAGTCTCTGAGGATGGTGGAATGAGCCCGTCGCTGAAGATAGCCATCCGTTACCTTTTTTCTGTCAAAGGCAGCACCCTCCTTATAACTCTTATAGCCGTCTTTGGTGTGTTTCTGAGTGTATCCGCAATAATCCTTACCCTTGGTGTTTTCACAGGCTTTCAGGACCAGCTGAAGGATAAACTCCTCTCAACCTCCGCCCACGTGATCATCACCAATGTGGGCGAAGAAGACCTTTCAAAAATTCAGTACAGAATCGCAGGGATTAAAGAGATACGAAAAACTGTATCTTTTACTCTCTACAATGCGATCCTCTCTAAAGGTGACAACGTTCAGCCCGTAACGGTAAAGGCAGTCAATTATAACGATAGGGATTTTATTGACCTCATTAGGCCTCAGCTCAAAAAAGGAAAGGTTCAGGATCTGGTTATTGGAAAAGGGATCTCTGAAATCCTCAATGTCAAGCCCGGTGAGAGTGTGGTTCTTGTTTCCCCTCTTGGTATAAGAACACCAACAGGTTTCATACCAAAAACAAAGGAGATGCACATAGG
>JALTVH010000306.1 GCA_027049085.1 Aquificaceae bacterium
TAACGCTCCCGTCCTGATCAACCCAGATCCTTATCCTCACGGCGGAAGGGAATTCCCTTGTTATCAGTTCGGGCGCAGGCGGTGTGTAAACTATGTGCCTTGATCCGCCCCTTATCTTCACCTCCTGACCTGTTACAACGGCAGATATAGTTCCAACCTCTTTTTTAACCCTTTCCCTCTTTTCCTTCTCAAGCTTTGCTGAGATCTTCTTCTGGAGCTCCGCAAGGAGAGAAACGTCCTCTTCCTCGGGAACAGCCACATCGCCCTTTTCAAAAGCTTTTGATACACCTGCGCCTGCCTTTACCTTCCCCTTTTTGGGCACCGCCTTCTTTGTAACAGTTTTCTTTGAAACCGCCCTGGCGGTCTTTACAGCTTTAACCCTCTCAGGTTTCTTAACCTCAATTCTCTTCAGTTCAACCTTCAGGGGATAAAAGTCTGGCCTGTCCTGAACCTTGATGATGAAGACGGTAGTGAGGAGTGTAAAGAGGATGAGGTTAATGAATATTGAGATCCCCCAGTAAAGGGCTTCCTCAACCGCACTTCTCAACATCTTGAGAATAGTATAATCCTACTCTATGGACTTTGCCATTCTGGGGGCAGGGCGGTGGGGAACAGCGCTGGCAGGGCATCTCCTCAGGCTCGGTCACCGCGTATTCCTCTTTGATAAAAACCAAGAGGCGGTTGAAAAGATCAAAAGGGGAGTTAATCCCTACTTTGAAGGGCACTACTTTGAAGGGAATGTCTCTGCCAGCACCGATCTGAGAGGCGCAGAGGAATTTGAGAACATCCTATGTGCCCTGCCCGCACAGGCAGTGAGGAAAGTCTTCTCAAAACTTCAGCTCGGAGAAAACAGAGTCATAAATGCCTCCAAAGGCCTTGAGATAGACACCTTCAAAAGAGTCAGCGAAGTGATAAAGGAACTCCATCCCTCTGTGATGACCTTCGCCCTGAGTGGTCCCTCCTTTGCAAAAGAGGTTGCAGAGGGTAAACCAACAGCGGTTGTCCTTGCCTATGATCAGGATAAAGATGACGCCCTTGAGCTTCAGAAAAACCTCAACAGTGAAAACTTCAGAGTGTATATCAGCTCTGACCTTCCAGGTGTTGAGCTGGGAGGAGCGCTCAAGAACGTCATTGCCATTGCCTGCGGAATCTCCGACGGGCTCGGATACGGCCACAACGCAAGGGCAGGCCTGATCACCCGCGGACTTGTTGAGATGATAAGAATAGGAACCGCTCTCGGGGCAAAGAGGGAAACCTTTTTCGGCCTCTCAGGCCTCGGCGACCTCGTCCTTACAGCAACCTCCGACCTTTCAAGAAACAGGACCCTTGGACTGCTGGTTGGAAAGGGCATGCCCGTCTCCCAGGCACTTGAGGAGATAGGTCAGACCGTTGAGGGATACAGGACGGTCCTTCCCCTCTACAGGCTGGCAGAGGAAAGGCGAATTTATGCGCCGATCACTGAAGCGGTTTACAAAGTCCTCTATGAAAATCATGACGTCAGGGCTGTGGTAGAGGAAATGCTGACCCGTCCTCCCGGCGAGGAGAGTATCTGATTATCTTCAAGTAAGAGCTGTATCTGGACCTCTCAATCTTCCCCCTCTCAAGGGCTTCCCTAACACC
>JALTVH010000307.1 GCA_027049085.1 Aquificaceae bacterium
CTTCCAAAGTTCAGAGGTCCAGACCCGATCAGGCGTGCGATCCTCTCGGGCGAAAAGGTTACTGGCAACACGGTGATGGTGATAAACGAGAGGATGGATGAGGGGGACATCCTCTCTCAGGAAGAGCTTGAGATTGAAGATAGGGACAACGCGGTGAGTCTCAGAGAAAAGCTCTCAAAAAGAGGTGCGGACCTCCTTGTGAGGACCCTTGAGGCGTGGTTTGAGGGCAGGATAAAACCTGTACCTCAGAGTGGTGAGCCAACCTATGCGCCTGCGATGAGCAGAGAGGAAATGAGGGTCTGCTGGAGGACCTCTGCTGAGGCGGCCTGGTGGCGTGTAAGGGCATCTTATCCCGAAGGTTTTTTTTACTTCAGAGGGAAGGAGGTGAAGGTTCTTGAGACTGAAGTTGTAAACAGCGAGGGAGAGCCGGGGGAGGTGATTGATGAAAGATCCTTAATCGTTGCCTGCGGTGAGGGAGCGCTCAGGCTGGTGAGCCTGAGGACCCCAAAGGGCAGGATTGTGAGCGGTGAGGAGTTTGCCAGAGGCTACAGACCCCATCGGGGTGAGCTGTTAAAATAGACACATGGAAGGGAAGTTTGGCAGGTTTGTCCTGCTGATAGAGAAGTACCTGACCTCCATTTTTGGTTCAATCAGAGTTTACAGGGAAAACTGCGACTTCCTTATCCCCTGGGGTTCAACGGTCATAAACGTTGATGTCAAATGCGACGAGGAAGAGGATATCTTTGTTCACATCTACTCCCCTGTTGCACTAAGAGTCAAGCCGGAGAAGGACCTTCTGAAATTCCTCCTTGCGGAAAACGCAGAGCTCAGACTCGCTGCCTTTTACACCGAGTTTGAGAAGGGTTTTCTTGACATCATCCTGGGAGTAAAGATCCCATCAGAATTCATAAACAGGGACATCCTTGCAAGCACAGCAATAAATATCGGGAACCTTGCCAATGAATATGGGAAGGAAATAATTGCGGTCTTTGGCGGAATATCCTTTAAAGAATACATTGAAAGGGAGAGAAAAGAGCGCAAGCCCTCTAAGGGCGAGAAGATCCTCCACGACATCTTTGAGGCGGGGGATGTGAAGGTAAGCCTTGAGCTTTACAGGCTGGGAGAGGAGGATTACACCATTCTTGGCAGGATTGAAGAGACAGGGCAGATCTTTCTCAAAGCTGAGAGAAGAAAGGAAATCCAGGAAGTCTTTGAGATTCTTGAGGATATAAAGAGGATGATAATTGAAAGAGACATTAAGGGGCTCAAGAAAACCCTCAAGCACTACGAGGTTGAGGACTACGTCCTCTATAACATCCTTGCGGGAAAAGAAACAGAAAAGATCAAAAAGCTCAAAGAGCTGGAAAAAGAGGTTCAGTTTCTTACAGACCTGCTGATGAAAGGGGAGATCTCTCAAGAAGAGTACAGAAAGAGGATTTCCGACATAGAGAAGCTCTACGGGCTATAAGATATAGTCCGCAAGTACAACCAGAAAGAAAGCGATGCTCACGTAACCGTTAACGGTAAAGAAGGCTTTATTCAGCTTAGAGAGATCATCGGGTTTCACGAGCCTGTGTTCATAAATAAGGAAGAGAGTAATGGGAACCAGAC
>JALTVH010000308.1 GCA_027049085.1 Aquificaceae bacterium
GACCTCAGGGAGAGAACTGGAACAACCGCTATAGTTGTTACTCACGATATGATATCCGCCTTTACCATCTCAGACCGCCTCATACTTGTGAAGAAGGGGAATGCGATAGCTATGGGAACACCGGAAGAGGTCCTCAGAAACGACGACCCCTTCGTGAAGGAGTTCGTTGGTGAGATGCGGGACTTCCTACTGAGCCAGAGCAGGGGCTGAGAGGAACTCTCTCTTCATTACAGGATAATCGTTCTTTACGCCCTTTGAGAGGAGAAACTGGAAGAGGTGATTGCTCCCTGTGTAGAAGGATACCGCTGAAGAGGTTAGATAAAGGTCCCACATGCGTATAAAGACGTCCCCGTTCATTTCCCTTATCCTCTCAATGTTATTGAAAAATCTTTTCTTCCACTCCTTGAGGGTCCTGTAGTAGTGAATCCTCCAGTCATCTATATCAATAAGGCAGAAATCGGTGTGTCCGAAAGCTGTAATTATCTCTGGAATACTGGGAAGATAACCACCGGGAAAAATGTACTTCCTTATCCATCTGCTCTGTTTCTGAGGGTGGACTTTCCCGATAGTGTGGAGGAGAAAAAGGCCTCCCTCCTCAATGACCTTGCTGACGGAGGTAAAAAAGGTCTTCAGGTGGTCTTTACCAACGTGCTCAAACATACCCACCGAAACCACCTTGGTGAACTTCATCCCCAGCTTTGGCAGGTCAACGTAGTGCATAAGCTTAACACTCACTCTATCCTCAAGCCCCCTATTAGAGATCGCCCTCTGAATGAACTCAAACTGTTCCTTGGAGAGTGTGATACCGAGCGCTCTGAGTCCATATAGCTCAGCACTCTCAAGGATGATGGATCCCCAGCCACAGCCTATGTCAAGGAGGGTGTCCTTTTCGCTGAGCTGGAGCTTTTCGTAGATGATCCTTCTCTTTTCCCTCTGAGCATCTTCAAGGTTCATGTCTGGCGAGCTGAAAAAGGCACAGGAATAGGTCATTGATTCATCAAGCCAGAGGGAGTAAAAGTCGTTCCCGAGGTCGTAGTGGTGCTGAACGTTTATGGTTTCTTTAGACCTGCTGACTAAGGAAACGTTGTTGAGAACTTTAAAGAGAAAGGAAGAAAAGGTTCCCTTTCCTTCAAGCTCGTTAAGGAGGCATACACCTGCCCTCAGCAGTTCCTCAAGGTCGCCTTCAACTTTTATCTGACCAGTCATGTAGCCTTCACCAAAGCCCATCTCGGGATCTTTCAGAGTTCTGTTGAGGACTTCCTCGGAGCTGAAATTGACTCTGATATCAGCTTTTTCAGGTATCTCTCTGCCATCAGGGAACCTGACGCCAATTTTTTTAGTGCTGTGCCTGTTCAGACCCTCTAAGAGCTTGCTTAGGACCCTCTCCTTGACCATCCTTATCCCCTCCTGAGACTAATATTCAATATATGTTCAACCACCACACCTGATAACTTTTGCTACAAAAGGGATCACCCCGTCACCGAACATTCCCAGTTTCTTTGCCGCTTTGTAGGAAAGGTCAAGATGCCTCCCCCTGACAAAGGGTCCTCTGTCCAGGACCTTAACCTTTACAGTTTTGCCGTTTTTGAGATTTTTTACAAGAAGAACTGTCCCCAGAGGAAGGGTCCTGTGGGCAGCTACGAGGTCGTGCATGTCAAATCTTGTTCCCGAGGCGGTCTTTTTTCCGTGAAACTTTGGTCCGTACCAGGAAGCATACCCTCTAATAGACCTTGGGCATTCCCTTACACCGTTCTCACCACACCTTAAAACCTTGACCCTTGCCCTGAAGGTTGGACCCTTGCTCATGAAGTGTTTGAATTTTTTAGGGATACACAGACCCTTTACACTCTTGTTCATTCTGACCGAAATGGTGACGCTTTTGCCCGTTTCAAGGCTTTCAACCTTAATTCTGCTGAGGTGCTGAATCTTCCCGGAGTAGGCAAATTTGGTCGGGCAATAGCGCACGGTCATGTAAGTTTCCCTCGGGCAGGGTGCCTGAAGGTCCTCATAGCGGACAACGGTGGTTTTGGGTGCGCAGGAAAGGAGAACAACCAGAAAGGGCAGTGATAAAAATAACAGGAACTTCATCAGCCATTAATTTTATAATTTCCCTGCGAAATGGTCAGTTACAAAACTGTTGCGGGCGTATTTTCACAGATAAGCGGGATATATGACAGGTTTCTTGGGTTAGTGAGCGCTGGAAGGATTCACTCCTTGCAGAGGAGGCTCGTTGAACTGACCTGTAAGGGCGACGCTGTTCTGGACATTGGGACCGGCACCGGAGAGGTTCTCCTCAAGGCTAAGGAAAGGGCGGGGAGACCTCTTGTGGGGCTTGACCCTGCCGATGGAATGATATCGGTGGCCAAGAAAAAATGCGGGGAGTGCTTCTTTGTTATAGCTCTTGGTGAGAATCTCCCTTTCAGAGACAGGGTTTTTGGATCTGTGACGCTTTCTCTTGTTTTCAGACACCTTCAGGATCAGAGGGCGTTCCTTGCGGAGGCAAAGAGAGTATTGAAAAGGGGCGGAAGGGTCGGGATTCTGGATGTTAGCAGGTTCATGGGGACGGGATTCCTTGTTTTCCTTATGGGAACACTAATCAGGCCCATCGGTCAGCTCATTTTTGGCAGAGACAAGTGGGACTTTTTCATACACTCCATTAGAGAAAGCCACACACCGGAAGAAGTGAAGGAAATGCTTGAGGATTCGGGTTTTGGTCAGATTCAGATTGAAAAAAGGCTCTTTGGCTTGATCCATATTATCGTGGGTGTCAAAACTGCCTGAGGAACCTGAGGTCGTTCTCGTAGAAAATCTTAATGTTGTCTATCCTGTAGTATAGCATCGCAAGTCTTTCAACGCCCATACCGAAGGCAAAGCCCTGGTAGAGGTCGCTGTCAATTCCGCAGTTCTCAAGGACCTGTGGGTGGACCATCCCGCAGCCCATAACCTCCAGCCAGCCTGTCTCTTTACAGACTCTGCATCCCTTCTGACCGCAGATGACACATCCTATATCAACTTCAGCGCTTGGTTCTGTGAAGGGAAAGTAAGAGGTTCTGAGCCTGACGGGCAGGTCTTGCTGAAAGAACTCTTTTAGAAAGGTCTCAATCGTGTACTTCATCTGGGGAAAGCTCGCGTCTTCCGATACCACAAGCCCTTCAACTTGGTGGAACATGGGTGAGTGGGTGGGATCATCGTCCCTTCTATATACCTTACCGGGAGCGACCATCTGGATGGGTGGTTTTTCCTCAAGCATAGTTCTTATCTGGACTGGTGAGGTATGGGTCCTAAGCAGGTATCCTTCTTTGTTGATATAAAAGGTGTCCTGCATCTCTCTTGCGGGGTGGTCAGGGGGGATGTTGAGCATGTCAAAGTTGTAGCTTTCCAGCTCAACTTCGGGTCCCTCTCTGACGGTGAAGCCCATAGCGGTGAAGATCCTGAGGATCCTTCTCAGCGTTAGGGTGATGGGATGAAGGGAGCCAACAGGCCTGAAGGGTGGAATCGTGAGGTCCTCCCATTCCTTCTCGAGCTCCTCCTCAATTTCCCTTTCTTTTAATTCCTTTTCCCTCTCCTTTATTAATTCCTCTACCTCTTCCTTGAGCTGGTTGACCTTTCTGCCAAACTCCTTTCTTTCCTCGGGCGGGATTTCCCTGATCTTTTTGAGAAGGAAGGTTACCTTGCCCTTCCTGCCAAGGTATTCGGACCTCACTCTCTGGAGGTCGTTGAGGTCTTTTGTGTTTTTTATCTCTTTGAGTGCTGACTCTCTGAGTTCATCTACTTCGGTCATTGTGCCTGAAGAGCGGTCTTTGCCTGCTCAGCGAGTTTTGCAAAGGTTTCAGGGTCCCTTACCGCTATGTCTGCAAGGATCTTCCTGTTGAGGTTTATTCCGGCCTTTTTGAGACCGCTGATAAATCTACTGTAGGAGAGACCATGCATCCTTGCACCTGCGTTAATCCTTGAGATCCACAGCCTCCTGAACTCCCTCTTGCGCTGTCTCCTGTCCCTGTACTCATAGTGCAGGGCTCTCATGACCGCTTCCTTCGCCCTCCTGTAGGAGGTGTGGCGCATTCCCCTGTAGCCCTTTGCGAGTTTCAGAATCTTTTTCTTGTGCCTGCGTGAAGAGGGACCTTTGACTCTCATTTTTAGCTTCCTCCTGGGATTAGGAAATGTATTGTATCACAGAAGGATATAATTTAAACCTATGAACCTCGCCAAAAAGTATCTGCCGAGATATACCTATGAGGATTACAGGAAGTGGGAAGGATACTGGGAACTGATAGAGGGGATCCCTTTCTCAATGGCCCCATCGCCCTTTGGCAGGCACCAGAGGGTTGCCTTTGAGTTTGCACGCCAGCTTGACGATCAGCTTGAAAGCTGTCCCGAAAGGTGCTTTGTTTATCCTGAGCTGGACTGGGTTGTGAGTGAAGATACGGTGGTGAGACCGGATATAATGGTGGTCTGCAAAGAGGTTGAGGAGTACCTCAGGGAAACTCCCGAGCTTGTTGCGGAGGTGGTATCTCCGAGCACTGTTCAGAAGGACGAGAAGCTAAAGTTTGAGCTTTATGAGAGAGAAGGGGTAAAAACCTACGTTCTCATTTATCCTGACCTCAAGAAGGTGAGGGCTTTCAGGCTGGTTAGGAGCAGATACAGGAAGTTCTTTGATTCTGACTGTGGCAGGCTTGAGCTTAAAATAAAGGACTGCGGTGTCGGTATTGATGTTGAAGGCCTGTGGTAGGAGGATGTGATGGGTTCTGAATCTGAGGATCTGAGGTCGTACGCAAGAGAAAAGGTTTTGAGGGCAAGGAGAGTTCTGAGAGAGCTGATGGCTCTGACCACAGAGGTTAAAAACAGGACTCTCCTGAGGGCTTCTGAGATTCTGGATAGTGAAAGGGAAAAGATCAAAGAAGAGAATGAAAAGGACCTTCAGACCGCAAGGGAGCTGGGTCTTCGGGAATCCGTAATAGACAGGCTCCTTTTAAATGACAAGCGGATTGACGGGATGATAAAGGTGCTGAGGGACGTAGCTTCACTTCCTGATCCAGTGGGAGAAGTTATCAGGATGTGGACACTGCCCAACGGTCTGAAGGTTGGGAGAATGAGGGTTCCCCTTGGGGTTGTCTTTATAGTTTATGAGTCAAGGCCCAACGTGACCATAGAGGCTGCTTCCCTCTGCATGAAGTCCTCAAACGCTGTGATCCTGAGGGGTGGTAAGGAGGCAGTTCACTCCAACAGAGTCCTCGTTGATGTTCTCAGGAGGTCCGCAAGGGAAGAGGGCTTTCCCGAAGAGGCTATCCAGTTCATTGACAGAACCGAGAGGGAGATAGTGTGGGAGCTCCTCAGCATGGAAGGACTGATAGACGTTGCGATACCGAGGGGCGGTGAAGGGCTGATAAGGGCGGTTGCGGATCACTCAAAGGTGCCTGTAATCAAGCACTACAAGGGCGTTTGTAACATTTACGTGGACGACAGGGCGGACCTTGATAAGGCTTATGATATTGTTTACAACGCAAAGGTTCAGAGACCTTCTGTCTGCAACGCCGTTGAAAACCTTCTGATCAACCGAAAGGTCCTTGAAGAATTCTTCCCTAAGATGGCACTATACCTAGGGAGTTCAGGAGTTGAACTCAGATGCGATGAGGAGAGCCTTAAAATTCTGAAGGAAAAGGGTATCACCGAAAAGGTCAAGGCGGTCCCTGCAAAGGAGGAGGACTACTACGAGGAATTTCTTGACCTTATCCTGGCGGTAAAGACAGTTGGTGACCTTGATGAAGCTATAGAGTTTATCGGCAAGTACGGTTCCGGGCATTCCGACGCGATAATTACCGAGGATTACAGTAAGGCGATGAAGTTTCTCAGAGAGGTAGATTCTGCTGCGGTTTACGTAAACGCTTCCACGAGGTTTACCGACGGAAACGAGTTTGGCCTTGGTGCTGAGATGGGGATTTCAACAGACAAGGTTCACGCGAGAGGTCCAATGGCTCTTGAAGAGCTCACCATTCCCAAGTTCATAATCCTGGGAGAGGGACAGATCAGGGATAACTTCGGTGTTCCAGAGGACCTGAAAGAGGACCTGAAAGAAGGGAAATGATGTTACGCCAGGAACTTCAGTTAAAGCTAAAGCTCAATCTAAACCTCCTTCTCAAGAACCAGGTGGAGGTTCTCCTCTATCCCTCTCAGGAACTTGAGCAGATCCTGAAAGAAGAAAAGGAACAAAACCCCTTTATTGAAGAGGTTTATGTTTCGGCGAGAGCAAGGCAGATCTTTGAAGAGAGAAGGCTACCTGAACCAAGGTACGAACAAAGTGATCTCCAGTGCCTTTTGAGGAATGTAAGGGCAGAGCTTGAGGGTAAAGACCTTGAGATCGCAATGGATCTCCTTTCCTGTGTGGATGAAAGGGGTTTCTTCCACGGGGACATCAGCAAAATAGCAGAGTCCCATGGTGTTGAAGAGGAGTATGTAGAAGACCTCAGGGAATTCATTATGGGTCTTGAACCCACAGGAGTCTGCTCAAAAGACTTCCTTGAGTTTGCCAGCCTCCAGGTGAGGGAATTATATCCGGGGGAGGAGTGGCTGATTGGAGAGCTTGAGAAACTTATAAACGGTCAGAGGATCGGGGATGAAGTTCGGAGAAAGCTCATGCACCTCAGGATCTCTCCTCTTACCTCGTCTGAGAATGTTTACAGAGTTGCAAGGGTTGATGCGGTCATAGAGCTGGACGACGGTAAGCTTATAGGTTACCTCTATGAGGACTTCATAGATATAAGGCCAAGCAGGGATTACCTTGAGATGGCAAAAAGAGTAAAGGGGTCCGCGAAGGATTATCTGAGGGATCTTCAGGAAAGATACGAAAACTTTAAAAAAATTATAAACATCAGGCGGGAGAACCTCAGAAAGATACTGGATGAGGTCATTGAAGTTCAGGAGCCTTTCCTCAAAGGTGAGGGTAACCTGAGGACTCTTATGGTGAAAGATGTTGCGGCTAAGCTGGGTATTAGCGAGTCAACCGTCAGCAGGCTTGTTAATTCCAAATACGTCAAGACACCCCAGGGAACCTATCCCTTCAGGTTTTTCTTCGTCAGAGAGACAGCGGGAGGCGTTTCTCAGGAGCAGCTAATGAGGAAGATAAGGGAAGTTATTGAATCGGAAGACAGGGCAAAGCCCTATTCCGATGACGATATTGCAAGGATACTTAAGGATGAAGGCTTTCAGGTAGCTCGTAGGACAGTAGCCAAGTACAGGGAGCTCCTTGGTATTCCCTCCTCAAGGGAGAGAAAGGTCAATGGATTTAGAAACTGACAGACGTGTAAGTATCGTCCAGGAGCTAATAAAGTCAAAAGGTTTGGATGCCTTTCTTTTCTCATCGGGAGCTAACGTATTTTATCTATCGGGCTTTCGATCGACCCACGCTTACGTCGTTCTGAGCAGCACCGCCAGGCACCTTTTGACCGATGGACGCTACATTGAGAAAGCAAAGAGCCAGCTTAGGGACTGGGATGTCGTCCTGATTGATGGGAAGGTACTCAAGTTTATCAAAGGATTCCTCAGAGAAAAGGGTTATTACAGAGTCGGCTTTGAGAGCGACAGGGTGACCTGTGAGTTCAGGAAGGGCCTCAGAAGTACAAGGATAAAGTGGTTTGGGGAGAGCGGATTCCTTAGGGATATAAGAGTTATCAAGAGCAGAGAGGAGATAGACACGATGAGGGAAGGGGTGAAAAAGAGCGATTCCATATACAGAAGGATCCTTGACAGCATCAGACCTGGTCTGACAGAGCTTGAGGTCCGCAGGATGATAGTTGACGGGATCTTCAGCGTGGGATCCACGGGTGAAAGCTTCCCGGCCATTGTTGCCTCCGGACAGGGAAGTGCGGTTCCCCACTGGGAAACGAGCACAGCCAGGATTCAGCAGGGACCTCTCCTGATTGATATGGGGCTTATGTGGAAGGGGTACTGTACTGACTTCACAAGAACCATCTACATCGGGAAGCCCGATGAGGAGTTCCTGAGGGTTTACACCGCAGTGAGAGATGCTCACCTCTTTGCTCTGGAGAAGGTGAGGGCGGGTAACACTCTGGGGGAGGTTGACAGGACGGCGAGGGACC
>JALTVH010000309.1 GCA_027049085.1 Aquificaceae bacterium
TTGTATTCATGTGGTTCATAGCCATTTGAATATTTGCCTGTGAGAATGAGTTGGAGTACCCATGAGAAGCGAGGGCAGGTGTTGACTTGGTTCCACCATCTTCGTCACCACCGTTGCCGCCGTCACCAACCTGATCTTCAAGCTGGATCAAGAGGTTAATTGCACTGTTAAAGGAAGACTTCGCTGAGTTAATAAGACCAGCGACCTGGACACCCGCTTGAGCGTTATTGTTGAGTTGGACTGAATCAAGGTTGTTCTGCTGTCCGTTAAGGTCTCTGAAGTTTCTGTTATCGTTTTCAATTACCTGAAGACCCTGAGCGGAAACCTCTTCAAGCTCTTCCTCGTTTAGGATCTCCATTTCACCGGCAATCGCACCGGTAGTAAACGCTCCCGCCGTGAACACAGCTGTCAAAAGCAGTTTCTTGCTCATAATTGACACCTCCTTATAAATGGTTTAAATTTGACTGCATAAGGTCACCCTTGGGCGCTCTCGCCCTTTCTTATTTTTCTTTTTCCCTATTCAGGAGCTTTGTGTTTACCCTCCCTTTTCATGTCAGCACCTCCATTTTTCAGTATTCATTAACCTCAATAAAGGTCCCACTTCCTCCTCCAACACTCAAATCAGAAGCTCTCCCATTCTCATCCCAGAGAATGATCTTGGAACCTGCATCGCTAAGAGCCGGAGTATAGAAACCCGCACTGACATCATCAAGCAACGTGTCGGATACCTCAACCTCAATAGTTTCGAGATCCGGCTTTTCAAGAGATGTAATATCCCCTGCAAAACTACCCAGAGGCAAAAGGAAAAATAAAAACCCAACCGCAAGCCCAAAGAGCTGTTTCCTCATCTCCATTCCCCTCATTCCTTTTGTTTAATTGATTTGCAAGTTCCGTGCCAATAAATGCTATTCATTGATATACCAATATTTTTGAGCCTATCCTGTCCTACTAAGGTTAGCTGTGGTAAAAATGCTTAACACATATCTATCGCCTGTAAAAAAGGAGAACACATTGATTCATAACGATTTGATGAACTTTAATAAAATCTTTTGACATCTGTAAAAAATATTTACTCCTTTTATGGTTTGTTGATAATTTGATGGCACCCCCAGCGGGATTTGAACCCGCGTTTCCGGCGTGAAAGGCCGGCGTCCTAGGCCAGGCTAGACGATGGGGGCTACCATCATCATTTGGACAGAACAAGTATTATAGTTAGCGTCAGCATTGCTGTCAAGATTCTTAAACTTGATTATACTATTGAGAGCCAATGGAAAAGTTCAGGGTCAGCAGGCATTTCAAAGCAGGAGAAATTTATTCCATTATTACCAAATACAAAGAAATACCCATCAGAGTGAACCTTCAGCTCAAATGGGCAGACGATGAAGGGAGGCTCCTTGGCTTTGACTGGGGGAAAACCCACCTGAGGGGTGCTTTCTCAACCCTCGATCCAGTTTATGTAGCACTTACCAAGAACGAATATGCTGTGACCAGTGTTTTCAGCAACCTTGGTAAGGAGCTGGTTTTGATGGTTGAGACCTTTTCGGATCCCCCTGACTTTGTGAATAGGAGATCTGTAAGAGTGGAGCCTGACGAGGAAAATC
>JALTVH010000310.1 GCA_027049085.1 Aquificaceae bacterium
TTACAGAGAGCTTATCAGGGTGAGGTCTGACAACACGGGAAGGATCCTTAAGGGAGAAGTAGTTTCCGAGGGATCAGTCCTGATCAGGGAATAAGGATATAAGAATGTGCTAAAATACCCTGATCAGGAGGTGATTCACCATGGAAGCTTCAAGAAGGGACTTCCTGAGCCTCTCCATCGGTGGACTCGGAGCGGTAGGAGCCCTCGGCGTTCTTTATCCGATCCTCAAAACCCTCGCACCCAGCGCGGCATCCTCAACCGAGTCAGAGATTGAAATTGATGTGAGTAAGGTGCCTGAGCTCGGACTCCTTGTTCGTTCCTGGAGAGGGAAACCACTGTTTGTTTTGAATCTCCCCAAGGACCTTGAGGAAAAGTACAAGTATGAGGTTAAGGACTTTTCAAAGAACAAGCTTGGTAAAACAAACCACGAGGTCCTCAAAGATCACAGGGTCTTTGCTCTGATTGGTGTATGCACTCACCTGGGATGCATTCCTCTGTGGAAACCTGAAGGTTCCGATGCGGTCAAGGCACCATACCTTCACTGCCCGTGCCACGGTGGACTTTACACGCCCTGGGGTGATAACATCGGCGGACCACCGCCAAGACCCCTTTACGTCCCACCCCAGAAGGTAGAGGGTGGAAAGCTCGTTGTAGGTCAAAAGGGCTTTGTAGAGGAGATCCTTTAGGGAGGTCATGAATCATGCTCGGTAGGATCCTTGAATGGGTTGATGAAAGGACGGGGATAAAGGAGATCCATAAAACCCAGATGGTAGACTACAAGGTCCCCAAAAACTTAACCTTCCCTTACGTCTTTGGAATTCTTGCTCTTACCACCTTTGCCCTTCAGATAATTTCAGGGATTATCCTGATAATGTATTACAAACCAATCATCGCCCATGCCTTTGACAGTGCCAACTACACGATCATGCGGGAAGTTGACTTCGGCTGGCTTTTCAGGAACATCCACGCTGCGGGCGCCAACTTTTTCCTGGCCATCGTTTACCTCCACATGTTCACAGGAATCTACTACAACGCCTATAAAAAACCGAGGGAACTTGTCTGGATTATTGGCTGGGTAATCTATTTTGTTCTTCTCACAACTGCACTTACGGGCTACCTTCTTCCCTGGGGACAGCTGAGTTACTGGGGGACAGTTGTTACAACTGAGATTCCCGCTTCCCTTGCAGATGCACCGATTTTGAAGGGATTCTTTGGAGCCATTGGCGAGACCATTTCCTACTGGATGAAGGGGGGCTACAAGCTTGAAGACCTTGCCCTCGGAAGGTTCTTTGGCTTGCACGTTTTATTCCTTCCTCTTGTTCTCCTTGCCCTTGTTGGAATTCACCTCTTCCTTGTGAGGGCAGCGGGCATCTCAAACCCGGATGGATACGAAATTGATAAAAAGGCTGAGCCTGAAAAGGTCGTTCCTTTCCATCCCTACATGACCCTGAAAGAGGGTGCCTATGCTATGTGGTACCTGGCTATCTTCTTCTTCTTTGTGTTTTTCTACATGGGCCACTTCCTGCCCGCAGATAATTTTGAACCGGCGGATCCACTGAAAACACCTCCCCACATAGCGCCGGAATGGTACCTCCTGGGCTTCTATGAAGTCTTCAGGTCAATCCCCAGTAAGTTCTGGGGCTTTATTGCCTTTAACCTGATACTCGTTCTTCTCCTGTTGCTTCCCTTCCTTGACTTCTCCCCTGTAAAGAGCGCAAGGAGGAGACCGCTGTTCTTTATTGCCTTTGTAATATTCCTGATCTCTTCCATGGCACTCACTGTTCTCGGCTCAATGGCACCTACTCCAGCAAACGCAAAGCTTGGGATGTTCTTTACCTTTCTTGTGTTTCTCTTCTTCCTCTCACTGCCGGTTATTTCCTTCCTTGAATGGGGATGGCACAAGGCAAAAGGAGGTCAGGTATGAGCGCCTGGAGTATGGCAAAGACGATATTCTTTGTGGTTCTGACGGTGGGATTTTTCACGGTTATCTGGGTTTACAATCCCTTTGCTCCCCATGAAACCTATGAGCTACCGGAGGAAGCCAAGAGGATCATAATGGATCCCAAGTACGCCAGAGAGGGGCGTGATCTCTTCAAGATGTCCTGCTCAAGCTGTCACTCCCTCAGATATGACGGGATTTATCTGCTCTCTGTTGCCATGAAACCCGAGTGGTCAAAGATAGAGAAGTCACTGGGCAAGCCGATTCTTGAGTACGTTGAGGTTGAGAAGGACGGAAAAAAGGAGAAAAAGGCTGTAGTCAGGGGATATTTTGTTCCCAGGGATGTTTATGAGGCAGTTGCTATCAGCGACCTTGAATCTCTGAAGGCATCAATGGGAAAGGTGCCGCCTGACCTATCAACAATATACTTAGCAAGGGGACCGGGCTACCTTTATGAGTTCATTCTGCACCCCCAGAAGGTTCTTCCGGGAACCTCAATGCCCCAGCTCTTTAACCCTGAGTTTGATAAGGAGGCGCCAAAGAAGGTTGCAAAGATCGTCTCTTACCTGAGGGCTGTCTCCGAACCCCCGCCTGAGGAAAAAACCAAAAGAACCTTAATGGGTGTTGCAACCATTGGTTACTTTATAATAATGGGAGCCCTTTTATGGCTCCTCAGAAAGAAACTCATCGCTCACCTCCACTGATAGCGGCCGCCCCTTAAGGGGGCGGTGTAAAGTTCTTTTTCGGTGATATATTCATCTATTATGGGGAGATTACTCCCTCTTTTTGTCTTTTTTATTTTTATCTCTTCATGCCAGCTTGGAAAAGACAAAGAATACAGCATAGCGATCTTCATTTCGGGGGAAGGGAGAATGTCTAAGGTGAGGGGGTTTCTTGACGGTCTTAAGGACCTTGGCATTGACAGGGTTGACGTAAAGTATTATGAGGGAGACAACACCCTCTCCCGAATCAGGGAACTTGCCCAGATCCTGATCCTTGAACAGGAAAAGTACAACCTTATCGTAGTTGGTGGTAGCCTTGAGGCGCACATGGTAAGAACAGCGGGGGAGCTAAAAAAACCTGTTCTCATCCTTGGTGGAACCAGCATACTCCAGTGGAAGTTAACAAAAAGCCTGTCCGAGCCGTCAGAGAATATCACGGGGGTTGACAACCTGAATGCGGAGCTGATGGAGAAAAGGGTTGAGCTTTTTACAAAGATGTTCCCGGAGATCAAAAAGGTTCTGGTTTTCTGCAACCCCCAGTTTGAAGCCTCAAAGAATGCGACAACAATTACTATCAGGGCAGGAAAGAAGTTCGGCCTCAAGGTGGTTCCGGTAAATGTCAGGGACGTCATAGAGCTTGAGTACATAATCAGCAACATGAGAGAGGACGGCTTTCAGGCGATCATCATCACACCCTGCTTTTATACAGAAAACTTTTTGACTACCTACATTCTTCACTATGCAAACTTTTACCAGATCCCAGTTTTCTGTCATTCTCCCGGCCTTGTTAAGAAAGGGTGTCACGTTGCTTACGGAACATCCGGCTATGAACAGGGCTATCAGGCCTCTCATATGGCTTACAAGCTTCTAAATGGCACACCTGTGAAGTTTGTGCCCTTTGAGCGTGCCTACTACCCGAGGCTTGCGGTTAATCAGAAGGCCCTTGCAGAGCTGGGCGTTGATTTTAATAGAGACTTCTTTACTTACGTTGATGAGGTAGTGAGGTGAGGCTCTCACTCAAGGCGCGGGTCATAATTCTTCTCTCCTTCCTGACTCTTATCCCCCTTCTCCTCTATCTGTATCACTACACTGCCATGAAAGAGAAACTCCTGGGTGACCGGCTGAGGTTTCACACCCTCTATGCCTCATCTGTGGTAAGCAGGGTTGAGCTGTTCCTCGAAAGGGTCATGTCTGATTCTTCCTCCCTAATAACGATGTACAAGAGTGCTGGACTTTCAGAAAAAGAAATAATTTGGAGGATAACTGGCCAGGTAAAGGGAGTTTTTGAAGGTGCCTATTACGATCCCGATGGAATTTTCATCACTGCCATAAGCAGGGAAAGCACCAGTCCAAAGTTTGAAAAGTTCATTGATTTCAGGGATAAGAAGCAGGTGCTTACCTTAGAGTACTCTCCCTATCAGGAACCCTTCCTGAGGTTTTATGTCCCTGAAATGGAGGAGGGATTCATTAACGGCTACTATGTCTTTTCCCTGGACCTCGGACTCTTCTGGCAGTCTGTTATATCAACCAGACCCGCCCCTGACGTTGAGGTTTTCCTAACCGATAGTAAAGGGAACATATTAGCCTACAGCGACCTGAGATTCTCGGCTCTGAAAAAGATCCCCTTCAGAAAAGGTGTGTACTCCTCGGACGTTTCAATGACGGAGGTTGTGGGTGTTTTTGTCAGGAGTGCAGATAAGGAATGGACTGTGGTTGTGGAAGAACCTGTTTCTGCTGTCCTGAGACCCATGACAGACTTCCAGAAGAAGGGTATGATCGCAGGTTCTGTCTTTATGGGAGGGGTTGGGCTATTTGCAATTATGTTCTTCCTAAGAATATTCAAACCCCTTGAGAATCTCAAGAATTACATAATCTCCTGGGAGAAAGAGAACATCAAAAGGACCGTGACCCCCGGTGACGAGGTGGCTGAGCTTTCTCAGGCTTTTGAGAACCTTATCCGCAGGCTTGAGGAAGACAGGAGGCTTTACTCCTCTCTTTTTGAGAATACCCTTGACGGTGTGATCTTATTCAACGTTGAGAAGAGGTTAATTGATGTTAACAGAACGATCCTTGAGCAGTACCGCGTTAAAAAAGAAGATCTCCTTGGAAAATCAATGGTTGACCTGATCGGTGAGGAACTTCCCCTCTCTTCCATGTTCTTTTCGGAAAAGAAGGTCAGACTAAAGGAAGATATCTACTGCCAGCTCAGGCAGGAGGTACTCAGGATTGAAGGTAACATCTATATTCTCTGGCGCATAAAGGATGTATCTCAGGAGAAGGAGCTCAAAATCCTCCTTGAGCAGACAGCAAAGCTTTCTCTTGCCGGTGAAATTGCCTGTTCAGTTGCCCACCAGATAAACAATCCCCTTGCCTCCATTATGGGTTACGCGGAAAGCATAATTATTTCAAGTACAGACTCCTCTGCAAGGGACAAGGCTCAGGTTATATTCAGGCAGGCAAGCAAGTGTGCTGAAACAGTCAGGAAATTAATTGACGTTGGCAGACCTTTTGAAGGTAAACCCGATTACGTCAGACCTGAGGAGGTGACCCTTGAGGCTATCAATATGCTTCTGCCAAAGGCTAAAAGAAAGGGCGTGACTGTAAAATTTGAGAGTTCCCTTAACGGTGAGAAGGTCTTTACCTTCCCCTGGCAGGTGGAACAGGTGATAATTAATGTGATAGACAATGCCATTGATGCGGTTGATGAAAAGGGTGAGGTGAGGGTGTACCTTGGAAGTGATAGAGGCAGAATCCTATGGAGGGTTGTTGACAACGGCGAAGGTATACCAGAGGAGGAGCTTGCCAACATCTTCAAGCCCTTTTACACCACCAAACCTTATGGGACGGGTCTTGGACTTCCCCTCGCACGGAGGTTTATCAGAAACCTGGGAGGGGATATAGAAGTTAAGAGCGAAGAAGGGAAAGGAACAACCGTTGAGATATACATAAGCGGAGGTAGGGATGAAAATCCTAATAGTTGAAGACGACAGGGACTTCCAGACACTCCTTGTTGACTACCTGAGGGGGGTTGGTTACCAGGTTGACTGTGCGGGTACCGGTGAGGATGCCTTAAATCTTCTTGATGAAAGGGATTACGGCGTAATAATCCTTGATCTTTTCCTTCCAGACAGGAACGGAATGGAGATCCTTCAGTGGATCAAGCAGAACCTTCCCCTCTCAGAGGTGATAGTTATAACAGGACACGGCACCATCAAAACGGCTGTTGAGGCAATGAAACTGGGTGCCTACGACTTTCTTACAAAACCCTGTTCCCTGGGTGAAGTTGATATGGTGGTCAAGAAAGCTATTGAGTCCCTGAACATAAAAAGGGAGAACCTACTTTTTAAGAAGGAAAGAAGCATCACTCTTGATTATGGTGGGTTCGTTTTTGAAAGCATAGTCATGAAGGAGATCCTTGAAAGGGTTCAGAGAATTGCCTGTTCTGACTGCCCTGTCCTGATCACAGGCGAGTCGGGTGTGGGAAAGGAAGTTATCGCAAATATCATCCACAGAAACAGCGACAGGGCGGACAAGCCTATGGTTACCCTCAACATCGCCTCTGTGCCAAAGGACCTTATTGAAGCGGAGCTCTTTGGCTACGAAAAGGGAGCTTTTACAGGTGCAGACCGGAGCAGGGAGGGCTTTTTTGAGCTTGCACATGGTAGCACACTTTTTCTTGATGAGATAGGTGAGATGGATGCGCCCCTTCAGGCGAAGCTCTTAAGGGCTATTGAAACAAGGAAGTTTTACAGGATAGGTGGAAGGAGAGAGATAGAAAGTGACGTTAGGGTTATAACCGCTACCAACAGGGACGTATCCGCTCTGGTAAAAGAAGGGAAATTCAGGGAAGACCTCTATTACAGGCTCAACGTTGTTGAGATAAGGATCCCTCCGCTCAGGGAAAGAAAGGACGATATCCTTCCCCTTGCAGATCACTTCCTGGAACACTTTTCAAGGAAGTATTCAAGAGCTGTTAAGGGTTTTACAGAAAGAGCCAAAGAAATGATGGTTGGTTACCCGTGGTATGGAAACGTGAGGGAACTGAAAAACGCGGTGGAAAGGGCGGTTCTCTTTTGCGAGGGCGAGCTTATTGATACAAGGGATCTGACATGTCTTATGAGTGCTGAGGACCTTACAAACGGTGGTCCGAAGACACTGAAGGAGGTGGAGAGAGATTATATACTGAAGGTGCTTAAAGAAGTTAATTTCAATAAAAAGAGGGCTTCCCAGATACTTGGAATTCCACTCAGAACTCTTTACAGAAAGATAGAGTCTCTGGGGATAGGGGTATGACATTTTGTCAATTCCTTGCCATATTGGCATACGATCCAGTTTCTTGGTATATAGGTGTGAAAACACCTTTTACAGCCTTCACAGTTAACAGCACTGAAGGACTTATTTTGGCATGATGATTGCATGTAAATTTAGCAAATCTAATAGGAGGTGTGGGTCATGGACAGAAGAGACTTTCTCAAAGCAGGGGCGGCAGCGCTGACTGTTCCCATCATCAGCGGGGTAGCATCAGCTAAGAACGTTAGGCTCAAGTTTGAGGACATGAAGAAGCAGGCAAAGATCAACGTCATATACCATGCGGATTTCCCCCAGGAAAAGAGATTCAAGACAATGCTCAGGAACATAACAAACCACCTTTCCGTTTATGACTTTGACCCCTTCAAAATCAAGATCGTTGTCGTTTCCCACGGTGCAGGCGGAAAGTTCCTTCTAAAGACTCTAAAGGGAACCAAGTGGGCAAAGGAGCCCATTAACCAGAAGGCTTTAAGGGTTAAGATGGAAGAGCTTCTCCAGTACGGTGTTGAGTTTTATCTCTGCGGAATTACGGTAAAGAGGGCAAAGCTTGCCGATAAACTCTATGACTTTGTGAAGATCGTTCCTTCGGGAGTTGGCACAGTTGCTCACCTTCAGACCCTCGGTTACGCGTACATAAAGGTCCAGTAAAAAAATAAGGAGGGATGAAAATGAAAGGTAAAAAGATACTTCTTACGGGTGCGGCTCTCGGGTCACTCGCCCTTTTTGCACCCGATACCTCTCATGCTATCAGGGTTTGGAGTGCTTCAACACAGCACTTTCTTGACATCAACTTTCTGATCCAGACCTGGATCAGGTACCAGCAGCTCTCTGACGAGAACAGACCAAACTTTGTCAACGCTCCATCAAGTAACATTGATACGTCCTTTAGAAGGATCCGTTTCAGATTGGGTGGAACCTACAACAAATGGTTCAAATTCAACTTCGTCATGAGGCTCAACAACACGGGAAGGGAGTCCTACATCGCTCCCTTCGGAGGACAGCCAGCAGGTTACCTCAGGCAGGGCGAACTCCTTGGCGGTCGGAACTTTGCCCTCCACGAGCTTGACCTGAAGTTTGACATCAG
>JALTVH010000311.1 GCA_027049085.1 Aquificaceae bacterium
TAACGGGAAGGTATTATAGCACAGGTATGATAAAATCAATTGCCAATGGAATACGCGTACTTTGAAGGAAGCTTCGTTCCAATTGATGAGGCAAAGATAAACATAAAAACAAACTCTTTTCACTACGGCACCGCAGTATTTGAAGGCCTGAGAGCCTACTGGAACGAGAAAGAAGAGCAGTTATACATACTCTTTGCGAGGGAACATTATGAGAGGCTCCTTTCAAACGCAGGGGCGCTCTTTATGGACGTTCCCCACACCGCCGAGGACTTAATTGAGATAACAAGAGAGTTACTTAAGAAGAATCAGATAAGAGAAGATGTTTATATCAGGCCGATCGTTTATTTCAAGGACCTCAAGCTCACACCAAAGCTGATCGACTACACCCCAGAGATAGCTATTTATACATACAGCTTCGGCAGGTATCTGGATACATCTCAGGGGATAAGGGTAAAGGTCTCCTCCTGGAGAAGAAACGACGACAACTCCATCCCTTCCCGCTGGAAGGTGGCAGGAGCATACGTCAACAGTGCCCTTGCCAAAACAGAAGCGCTGATGGCAGGCTACGATGAGGCTATAATGCTCAACTCTCAGGGATATGTTTCCGAAGGCTCAGGGGAAAATATATTCATAATCAGGAACAGAACAGCGGTTACGCCTTCCCTGAGCGAACACATCCTTGAGGGAATCACAAGGAACGCGGTGATCACCCTCCTAAAGAACGAGCTTATAGTAACCGTTGAGCAGAGGCCTCTCGCAAGGAGCGAACTCTACTCTGCAGAGGAAATATTTCTCACGGGAACGGCGGCTGAAGTAACTCCCGTAGTTGAGGTGGATAACAGAAAGATAGGAACGGGAAAGATCGGGGAGATCACCTCACAGCTTCAGGAGGTATTTTTCAGAGCTGTGAGGGGACAGATTGAGCGTTACAGGAGCTGGCTCACACCTGTCTATGATAAGTGAGGTTGTGGAGGAACTCAGGGAGATCACCGAGAGGATCTCCGAAGAGAGCAGAGTCTCCTCTTCAGAAGGGATAACGAGGGCAAGAAACTTCATAAAAAAGTACATCAAAAAGCAAGGAGCAAATCCAAGGGAAGAGATCTTTGAGGTTGAGAAGGACATACCGCTAAGGTCCTCCATATATACCGAAGGGCAGGAGCTGACAGCCTTCCCCTTTGTGGGATCGCTACAGGGCGAGAGGGAAGCGCAGGTTGTAAGGGAAGGAGAGAATGTAGAGGGAAAGATCGCCCTTGCCAGGCTCGGCGGAGTAAGAGAATCGGAGAAGGCAAGGGAATTGCTGGAGAGGGGAGCGGTCGGCGCTATCTTTTACCTTGAGGAGGTTGACTCTCCCTTTATCGGAACCCTCAACGGAACAAGGTTCATGGCGGTATCCCTGCCAAGGGAAAAGGCTCTGAGCCTTGAGGGAAGAAAGGTACGCCTTGTCACTAAGGTGGTGCGTAGAAAAATTGTGGGCAGAAACCTGTATTTTGACATAGGAAAAGGTCCCTTCCTTTACGTAACAGCACACCTTGATACCAAACCCTTCGTAAAAGGAGCCATTGACAACGCCCTTTCAGTAG
>JALTVH010000312.1 GCA_027049085.1 Aquificaceae bacterium
CACCGGTACTTTTCTCTGAAGTGATGGGCAATTACCTTAAGGTCTTCAACCTCAAGGATGTCACCGAGGAGATTTCCCTCTTCATCATTGAGTTTAACTTCTTTGCCAGCAATTATAGAATCGTGATCGTGCCTTCCAATATCTGTGTTGTCATGGTCGGTCACGATTGCAAAGTCTATTTTTTCCTCCCTCAAAGCACTTAGGATATCCTCGGGTTTTCCAAGAGAATCAAAGGAATACTGGGTGTGGATGTGTAATACAAATGAATACACGTAGAAATCGGGCGGGACTAAAACCTCTCTGTTTTTTCTTGGTTTTCCAAAGTACCTTACAGGAAAGATAAAAAACCATATAAAAAGGGCTGCAAGTAATAAAGTGAGGATTAAGAGTATCGTTATCATTTTAAGTTGATTGCCTGACGTACTTGTTCCATAGTTTCAAGGGCGACGTTTCTTGCTGAAATGGAACCTTCTATAAAGATCTGTTCAACTTTTCTGATATTTTTTTGAATTTGATGCCTCCTTTCCCTTATAGGTTTTAGAAATTCCTCAAGAGAGTGGATCATAATTTTTTTGCAGTCAACACATCCAAGGGCACCTGACCTGCAGTCTCCGTTTATCTCTTCAACCTTATCCTGCGGAGTAAATAGCCTGTGGTAAGAGAAAACTGGACAGACATTAGGCCTTCCCGGGTCATTTTTTCTGAGTTTCTGGGGGTCGGTAAACATTTTCATGACCTTTGTTTCAACCTCTTCCTCGGTGTCAGCGAAGTAAATCGCATTGTTGTATGACTTGCTCATCTTCCTTCCGTCGGTTCCGAGGATCTTGGGTGTCTCAGTGAGCAGAGCTTCCGGTTCGGGAAAGATGTCGCCATACAGGCTGTTAAAGCGCCTCGCTATTTCCCTTGACAGCTCAATGTGGGGGAGCTGGTCTTCACCTACAGGGACTCCCTGACCTTTGTAGATAAGGATATCTGCGCTCTGCAAAACAGGGTAGCCGAGGAACCCGTATGTGTCAGTGTCGTAAAAGTCCCTCTTGGAGACATTGATCTTTTTAAGGAGTTCAGGTTCAATTTCACCTTCAAACAGTGCAGAGATGAAGGTGGAAGAAAGGTCCTCAAGGAGATGTTCCTCAAACCTCTCAAAGTCCTCAACCTTGTAGGGAATCATGTTTAAAAACTGTCTAACCACATCTCTCAGTCCTCCTCTGAACTGAAGCTCTATTTCAGAAAGCCTAAGCAGGTTGTACTTCATGTCCTTGTAAGTTGGATTCCACTCAAGCCAGCTCTTTGGAGTGATCATCGAAAAGATCAGGTGAAGTTCGGCGTGTTCCTTTACTCTGGACTGAATAAAGAGAGTCCCTTTTTCCGGTTCAAGGCCGAGGGCTAACCAGTCTATCATTACATCCCTGATGTGGTTCTTTAAATCCTGAGTTTTTTTGTATGCAGTTGTCAGAGCGTGCCAGTCTGCAATAAAGAAAAAGGTCTCATGCTCATTCTGGAGCTTTATCCAGTTTCTAATTACGCCAAAGTAATGTCCCAGATGGAGTTTACCTGTTGGTCTCATTCCGCTGACTATTCGCATAATGAAGTATTTTAATTTATGTGTTTGTAGTCCTTGCTCTGTCCTTTTTTCTTGCCCTTTCAATGATCGTTGTCTCATCTTTTGAATCAACGAGTTCAACGGGACTTTATGCAAGGAAGATCTATCTCAAACAGCAGGCATATCATGCCCTTGTCTCAGTCCTTCCGTATATCCTTGAGGGTTTGAGAAGGGAAGACCAGAATATTGACACTCTCCTGGATCCATGGGCTACACCCTTTGTTATTGAGGCTGATAAAGGGAAGCTCTCAATAGTAATTTACGATGAGGACAGATTCCTTAATTTAAATTCCCTTTCCAAAGACGAGGCCTACAGAAAGGTTTTTGAGAGACTTCTTACCCTACTTGAAATAAGTCCTGGATACAGCGAGAGGCTCCTTGCCTGGATCGGAAAAGGCGGAATTCCCTATGAAGATGAATATCCCCTGAAAGGGGCACCTTTAGACAGTCCGGAAGAGCTCAGATATATAGGAATGACCGAAGAGGAGCTTTATGGTAAAACCATGGGCGACGTAACCTTTCCCGGAATTTTAAGTCTTGTGACTACTTACTCTTCAGGAAGGATAAACATCAACACAGCGCCCAAGTATGTCCTGATGGCTCTTGATGATGGTATAGACGAAACTGTTGCTGACCGGATAATTGAGTACAGGGCAACCAAGCCGTTCAAGAAGCCGAAAGACCTTGTTCTTGTTGAGGGAGTGAATTTTGACATCCTTTACAGGATAGAGAAGATTATTGATGTCAAGAGCACCCACTTCAGGATCAACGCAATGGTCAAAACTGGAGATGTTGAAACGACCCTTGAGGTGATATACGATAGGGCGGGGGGCAGGATAGTCTACAAGAGGATTTACTGATGGCTGAGTTTTTCTTTGAAGGTATCAAGGAGGGAAAGAGGGTTAAGGGAAAGGTGAGCGCCTCTCAAAAAAGGGAGGTCCTTGCCCGTCTGAAAGCCGATGGCATCGTCCCCGTTGAGATCAGGGAAGCAACGAGGAGAAGGTTCCTTTTTAAGAGAGAACTCCATCTCAGGAAACCCTCTGAGGAAGACCTTTCCTTTGTCCTCCTTCAGATAGGTGTGCTCCTTGAGTCGGGAATGCCTCTGGCTCACTCTCTTCAGCTTGTAGCCCAGCAGGTTGAGGATCAGAGAATAAGCGGTGCCCTGCTGAGCGTAAAGGCCGACATAGAGAGAGGAGAGCCCGCTTCCTCTTCCTTCCGAAAGACCGGACTTTTTCCTGATTTCTTCTGTGAGATGCTTACAGCAGCAGAAACAGGTGAAAACCTCGAAAGGATATTCAGCATGGCGGGTCATCACCTTGAAACGGTTGCGGACCTGAAAGGCAGGATCCTCAATGCAGTTATCTATCCTGCGGTGGTTATCGGCTTTAGTTTCATTGCTCTGTTTATAGCTCTCAAATTTGTAGTGCCGAGGATCGCAGGGATCCTTGAAGGGATGGGAAGGGATCTGCCTCTGATGACGAGGCTCGTTATTCTATTTGCTGATGGGGTATCCCTTCTCTTCTGGTCTCTGCCCTTCCTTGTGCTTGTTGCGTTTATATTCAGGAAGAGGATCTTCAAAGCCCAGAACATAGACAGGGTTGTCACTCGCCTTCCGGGCATAGGGAAAATAAGGAAATTCTTTGACCTCTCAAGGTTCGCCTACACCCTCCACCTGACCCTTTCCTCCGCAGTCCCCCTGACAAGAGCTTACGATATTGCCACTTCAAGCATCTCTTCTCTGAAGCTCAGGGAGTATCTCAAATCACGGAGGGATGATGTTGAAAGGGGAGTAAATATCTCTGAGATCCTAAAAGGAAGTGGTGAATTTCCACCACTGTTCATTAACCTTTTTGAGACGGGTGAGAACAGCGGTGAGCTTGAGAGGATGCTATCTCTCATAGCAGACATTTACAGGAGAGAGAGCCTGAGGATGATTAACCTCTGGACGAGGATGATAGAGCCTGTGTCCATCCTCATCATCGGTACGGTTGTAGGAATAATAGCTCTTAGCGTTATACTTCCGCTAACAGAGGTGACTTCCACTATCGGCAGGTAGTAAAAAAGAGCCTTCCTGAGAAGTGGCGGGAGAGGGAGGGAATCGAACCCTCCGGAGACCCCCGAGGGACCTCCCTCGGGATTTGAAGTCCCGGGACCGCACCAGCGTGTCATCCTCTCCCTTTCCATATCCTTGAATTTCCTTTGCGAAGGGTTAATCCCAGGTAATCAAGGTACTCAAGAAGCGGGATAACATACTTCCTTGTTAAACCAAGAGCCTCCTTGGCTTTCCTGACGTCAAGGGTCTCTCCTGCCTTCTGAAGGGTCTCTATGTAATCCTTTAAAAGCCCGTCTGAGATTATAAGGGAAGTTCCGAGTCTGTGAACCATTCTCTTTTTAACGCAGTGCCTGATCGTATCCTTTGTCACACCCTCCTGAAGGAGGTCCCTCTCTTCCCAAATTTTCTCCGAAGTCAGTTTCAGAAGCTTTTCCACTGACTTCCGGTCTGGAAGATCTTCTATTTTGACAGTCTTTTCCACCGCCGGCTTTTCCCTCTGCAGATAGCTCTCAAAATTGTTAAGAAGGTCATCAAGGTTTCTTGCAATGAACTCTTTCTTAAAGTTCCTTGGCGATGGATGAAGGACATCAGCACCTCCGATGGGGCGTCCCTGGGAATTGAGAATAAGAATCCTGTCGCCTCTGAAGGCGACAACCTCCCCTTCACACCTGAAAAGATAAATTCCCTCCCCAGGTTCTCTGATCCTTCCCCTGACTTCACCCATTCCGATAAAGGCAGAGTAAATACCGCCCTTCTTCAGGGGGACATCGCTTTTTATAATCAGGTTTGTGGATTTGCTGTACTCACCTTCCCTTAAAATCCAGAATCCTCTCTCAATCTTATCTGGTTCCACCTCTGGGATGTTAAGGGCAACCCTCTGACCTGCAAAAGCCTTCTCAATAAACTTCCCGTGGTTTTGGATCTTCCTTACTCTTCCCTTTATGGAAACCGGTTCAATAACAATTCTTTCACCTTCTTTTAGAGTCCCGCTTACCATAGTGCCCCTGACTACCGTCCCAAAGCCTCTCACTGTGAAGGCGCTGTCAATATGAATCCTGAGAGGACCCTCAAGGGGGTGTGGTTCAAGGATTGATGCTACCTTCCCTATGGCGGAAACGATGGCTTTATGTGATTCTTCGGTAAAGGGAGAAAACTCAAGAACCACCGGATCTAATTCGTTTTTATTAAGAAAGTTCCTGATTTCTGATTTTCTCTTCTCAATCAGGTTTCTGTCAGCCTTGTCTATCTTTGTAACAACCGCAATTATCCTTTGAATTCCCAGGGAACGTGCTATGACAAGGTGTTCTTCGGTCTGCTGTTTTATTCCCTCAAGAGCGTCAATAACAAGAATGAGAGCCCTTGCACCTGCCATTCCTGCAATTGCGTTTTTGATGAAGCGTTCATGGCCGGGAAGGTCAATAATTTCTGCACAAATTCCCTTCTCAGGAAAATCAATGTAGGCAAAGCCAATATCTATACTGAGTCCTCTCTTTTTCTCTTCGGGGAGTCTGTCGGTGTCTTTCCCGGTTATTGTTTTTATTAGAGTTGTTTTACCATGGTCAACATGCCCGCCTGTAGCAAAGAGGATATGCCTCATTGTCTGTACTGAATATGAACCTTTCCTCTGACCCCCATTTCAACCTCTGTAGACCCGTTATCGTACTTGGCAGAGCATCCAAGGAGCAGTAGGAAAACCGCAAGTATTAAAAATCTCACTGGCATTTATATAAAATAACCAAATGCACTCGGAAATTCTCGGAATATCTTACAACCCTCTGCTCGTTATCCTGTGGAGCTTTTTTGCAGGGCTGGTATTTTCCACGGTAGGCGCTGCGGGCGGAATCCTTGCGGGCGTAGGACATATATCTATCTTTGGTATCCCTTCAGCGAACAATATAAAGATAATGAATCAGATACTCGTTATAACTTCAACCCTGATATCTGTTCCTTCCTATTTTTTACAGAGGAGAGTCATCTACGTTCTTTCATTTCTTCTGGGTATTGGTAGCATCCTTGGTGCCTTGCTCGGCTCAACCCTTTCCTACAAATTCCTGCCCGATCTCAAGCTCTACAGGCCTCTTTTTGGAATCTTCACCCTCCTCGTCTCATTGAAGATTTTTCAGGAGGTCTTTTTCTCAACCAGGACACGGGGAAAGATAGAAGAGATAGAAAGCAAGTTGAAAGAAGGAACAGGATATGACCTGAAATTTTCCATATCCCCCCGAAGGGTTAGCGTTGAATACCTTGGAAATACTTACACCTTCAGCACCATTACACCGCTTATAGCTGGTTTTGCAGTAGCTGTTATTTCTTCTGCTCTCGGGGTGGGTGGAGGATTTCTCCTTGTACCTTTTATGGTCAGCGTTCTCAAGATACCGATGTACCTTGTTCCAGGCACCAGCGCCCTTGCAATACTCATCACCATGATAGTTAGCATTGGAAACTACATTAATCTGGGTTCCAGGTTCGATCCTGTCTTTCTCGGAATAGAGATCGCAGGTGTTGTTGCAGGGTCCTTTGTGGGACCGCACCTCTCAAGGATTATGGGTGAAAAAAAGCTCAGGATATCCCTCGGAGTTTTACTTATGTATATAGGTATAAGGTACCTTCTATGAAGGAGATACTCAGAAGGATTCCTCAGATTTCGGCTTTCATTGAGAAGTTCTCAGATAAGTATCCAGACGTTTACATAAAAAAGGCTTCAAGAAAGGTGACGGAAGAATACAGAGAAGAGATGCTAAGGGGAAGCAGAAAGTCCGTGGAGGATATTTACGTAAAGGTTGAGGAGGAAATTCAGAGGTTAATGAGGGGAAGCCTCAGAAGGGTTATCAACGCAACCGGTGTTGTAATTAACACCAATCTCGGGAGAGCGCCCCTTCCTGAAGAGGCCATCAATGCTGTTGTTGAGGTTTCATCAGGATACTCAAACCTTGAATACGACCTTGAAGGTGGGAAGAGGGGTTCAAGGATCACTCACATTGAGGAATATCTTTCGGAGCTCACGGGCGGTGAGGGAGTGCATGTGGTTAACAATAATGCGGGTGCTGTTTTTCTTATCCTAAACACGCTCGCAAAAGAGAAAGAAGTGGTTATCTCAAGGGGAGAGCTTGTTGAAATAGGCGGAAGCTTTCGTATACCGGACATAATGAGGGCAAGTGGTGCAGTTCTTCGTGAGGTTGGCACTACAAATAAAACCTATCCGGAAGATTTTGAGTCGGCAATTGGGGAAAACACCGCGCTGCTGATGAAAGTCCACAGGAGCAACTTTTACATGGGGGGTTTTACAAGGGAAGTGACTGCTCAGGAGCTGGCTGACATCGGAAAAAGATTTGGTATTACAACGTATTACGATCTCGGGAGCGGTGGGATTGTGAGTAGGAGGGACATAGGGATCGATGGAAACCTGTGGGATGAGCCTGCCTTCAGAGAGGTTCTTTCAACGGGAATTGACCTGGTTTCGGGGAGCGGGGATAAGCTATTGGGCGGTCCGCAGGCGGGAATTATAGTGGGCAGGTCGGACCTGGTCTCTTTACTCAGAAAAAACCCTTTATCCCGAGCCCTCAGGGTTGACAAGATGACCCTCTGTGCCCTCCAGGTGGTTCTTAAGCTTTACATTGAGGGAAGGCACAGTGAGATCCCCGTTATAAGGATGCTGACAGAGGGGGAGAACAGGATAAAGAGGCGGGCAATGAAATTGAAAAGGATGATCAGAGGTATTGCAGGTATTGAAGCAAAGCTTATCAGGGACGTTTCAAAGCCGGGCGGTGGTTCACTGCCTCTTGTTCAGATGCCTACCTGGTGCCTTTCCCTTTACCACCGGGGAATGTCGGTAGAGGAGCTTTCAAGGAGGTTGAGGAATTCAGATCCTCCTGTAGTAGGCAGGATCAAGGAGGGCAGACTCCTCCTTGATATGAGGACGGTGAGTGACGATGAGCTAAGGCTCATCAGAAACTCCCTCAAGCTAATAAACTATTAGGTATGAAGGAACTTCTTAAACTGGTCAGGTCTTCGGGCTGAGCCAGCAAGCTGGGTCCGGGCGACCTGCAGGCTATACTGGAAGGGCTCGAACTTTTAAGGGATGGGCACACGCTCGTCTCTGTTGGTGATGACGCTGGAGTCTATGAATACGAGGGGAAAGTGTTTGTTCACACCGTGGACTTCATAACACCTGTTGTCAACGATCCCTATGTATGGGGTGCCGTAAGCACCGCCAACTCCCTTAGCGACGTTTACGCAATGGGTGGTGAGCCTCTAAATGCGCTGGCAATAGTTTGTTTTAACAACTGCGATATGGACCTTGATATGTTTAGAGACCTTATGAGGGGTGCCCTTGACAAGCTCAGGGAAG
>JALTVH010000313.1 GCA_027049085.1 Aquificaceae bacterium
ATCGTTCTGGGCATACTTCCTTCAGAAAAAGACAAGGATAAGGACCGATACATCAGAGAGGTGCTGAGTAAAATAGATACGGGCTAAAAATGAACGAAGAAAGATTAATGATATTTATTGACGGATCTAATATCTTCCACGGCCTCAGATACCTGAACATTAAGATTGATTACTCAAGGCTGGTTGAGTTTCTCAGAGAAAACCGCAGAGTCATAAGAACCTACTACTACACCGCGGTCCCTCAGGATAGAGACATTAAAAAAGGCACGCCCGAATGGGAGAGCTTGGTTAGGCAGAAGAGGTTCCTTGATGAGCTTTCCCTTTCGGGAATAAAGGTCAAGGTCGCAAGGCTCAGGAAACTGCCCTCAGGAGAGTTTATAGAGAAGGAAGTTGACATAATGCTGGCAACGGACATGCTCTCCCTTGCCTTTCAGAACGCTTACGACACAGCGGTCCTTGTAAGCGGTGACAGCGATTTTCTTTACACTGTGGAAGAGATCCAGAGGATAGGCAAGAGAGTTGAAAACGCAACCTTTAAAAAAACGAGCTCCTACCAGCTCAGAAAGACCTGCGACAGGTTCATACTGCTGGATAATTTCATAGACCGCTTCACCTACGATGAGACCCCCGTTATTTACGAGGAAACGGGATTCTGGGCAAAAATAAGAAGCCTCTGGAAGAGATGAAGGTTATCGTAGCAACTTCCAATAAAGGTAAAAAGGAAGAGTTCTCCAGGCTCTTAAAGGGATCACCCCTTGAGCCTGTTTTTCCTGAAAGGTCCTTAGAGGTAGAGGAAAAAGGCTCAACTTATCTTGAAAACGCACTCCTCAAGGCAAGGGCTTACTGTGAAGAATTCGGGCTTCCAGCGATCGCCGATGACTCAGGCCTTGAGGTTGACGCCCTTGACGGCTATCCTGGAATATACTCAAGCAGGTTCTGGAAGATTGAGTACGGAGGAGTGGAGGAGGACGGAAGAAGCCCCCCTGAGAGAAACCTCAGGAAACTCCTCAGACTGCTGGAGGGAAAGCCAAGAACCGCAAGATTCAGGGCGGTCGTTGTACTCTGCACCCCTCACGGCTCTCTGATCGCAGAGGGCGAGTGCAGAGGTCAGATAATTGACCAGCCAAGAGGTGAAAAAGGCTTTGGTTATGATCCTATATTTATACCAGAAGGTCTTTCAAAGACCATGGCTCAGCTGTCACCAGAGGAAAAGGACGCTATCTCACACAGGGGAAGGGCTGTCAGAAACCTCCTAAAACTGATCAGAGATATTCAACCCTGTTCTTACCCCTCTCCTTAGCAAGGTACATAGCCCTGTCAAGGCGGTTGAAAAGAGTTCCAAAGTCATCCTTATCTTTAAGCAGTGTTACACCGATACTCACCGTAACCCTGCCAGGCCTGAAGCTTTCCCTCTCAATTGCTCTGCGAATCCTTTCCCCAGCGGTCATGGCCTTCTGAACAGAGGTCTCTGGGAGGATAACCAGAAACTCCTCACCGCCATATCTCCCAACGTAATCAGTTCTCCTTAGATTCTGTCTGATAAGTCTTGCTATCTGTTTGAGGAT
>JALTVH010000314.1 GCA_027049085.1 Aquificaceae bacterium
ATCTTTTCATTGGTGCCAGTCAGATTAAACTCCTCAAGAACGAGGTAGGAAATCGCGGCACCAAGTAGGGCAGAGCCCTCTGCAATGGCCTCGCCCCTGTGAGTCAGGAGAGATACCAGACGCGAACTCTCAACTGCAAGCTGGGGGCTTGGATAGTGGAATAGCCCAACAATAACGCTCCTGAGGATTCCCTCCACCGAACCAGAAGTAATCCCATGATCAGAGGGGTTTATGTTTCTTGACAGGAGGTCTATTGAGGTTAGAAGGACCGGATCCGGGTACCTGTGCCTGGTCTCATCTTCGTACCAAAGGATCAGCCTCTTGAGGAAGTCGCTGACATCAAGACATTTTCTGCTGATTATACTCTCGAGGAGGATCACTGAAACGGTTGTCTCATCGCTAACCTCTTCAGGCGCCTGACCAGCCGCAGGTGAGGAAGGGTGAGGAGAAACAAAGCCCTCTATCCTCCCTCCATAAAACTCTACGACCTCATCCTCAACTACATCTTCAACGCATTTCCCTATGGCGTCACCAAGAGCTGAACCTATTATCGTTCCTGTAAACTTATCAAGTACCGTTTTCATTACATTTATTTTAAGGTCTCATGATTCTGGTAACCATACTGCTTTCCTTTATATTGGTGGGGAATTCTTTTTCCATCCACAGGGTTTTTTACATCATGGGAACATATGCAGTTATTGAGCTTCCTGAAGAGAAGGAGGTTTACAGGGCTTATCGGACCCTTAAGGAAATTGAAATCCTCCTTTCTGATTACCTTGATGGATCTGATATCAGCAGGATAAACAGGATGGCTGGGACAAGGCAAGTTGAGGTTTCTGATATTACTATTGAGGCGATCAGAAAAGCGATTGAGGTATCAGAGATTACTGGGGGAGTCTTTGACGTAACTGTTGGGTCCCTCACAATCAACCACAATAGACTTGGGAAGATCACGCAGGAAAGGGCGATGGAACTTGTTGATTACAGGAAGGTTCTCCTTTCAGGAAACAGGATATTTCTGAAAGAAAAGGGAATGGCTCTTGATCTTGGGGGGATAGGAAAGGGCTTTGCCCTTGATGTGGTAAGGCGGAAGATCGGGACGCGATGGGGATTTGTGTCTGTGGGGGGAGATATGGTTTTTTGGGGGAGGGAAAGGGTCATTGGCATAAGAGATCCTGAGTCCGGAGGGGGCAGGGCTATCCTTTATCTTTCCGGTGGAAAGGACCTCTGCATTTCAACCTCTGGAAACTACCACAGAAAGCATATAACCAAGAGGGATCCCGACCTACTTCAGGTAACGGTCATTCATCCCAAATGCTACCTTGCCGATTCACTTGCTACAGCCCTCTTCTCAATGACTCTGAAAGAGAGGAGACACACTGTAAGAAAGGTCAGGGGTATTGCAGTTGTGGAGGTTTACAGGGATCGTTCTATATGGATGACACCCTCTGTTTTTAAATATTTCAGTCTGGTTCATTTTCCCGATAAAGGCAAGGAGGAGGATGATGAGACTGTATCTCAATAATGGGCAGATCAGGTATACTCGGCTATAGAGGCATAACATCAACCCTTATTATTGTCCCTGTGGATCTTATATAAAACTTGTGCAACCGTTTGACATTCTAAAACCGGAGCCATTAATAGATATTGAGACTTGATTTCATTATCGTGATATGCTATATTTATATCCCAGCAAATCTCAAGGAGGTCTGGAAGATGAACAGGAAGGTGTTCCTAACAGCTCTTCTTCCATCAGTACTTTTCGCTCAGGATCCTAATGAGATCAAATCTCTAAAAGAAGAGATGGAGGTCCTCAAAGAAGAAATGAGGAAGCTCAGGCTTGAGATTTCTGCCCCTGAGGTCACCGAGTACAAGAGCTATACGGGCTTAGGACCAGCTGCATCTAAGGCACTTATCAATCCCAAGGGTGTGTCAATAGGTGGTTATGGAGAGGTTTGGTTTTCCACAAATCCAACAGCAAAGCCAAGAACAGAGTTTGACACCTTCAGGTTCATAATGTACCTGGGATACTCTTTCACCGAAAAGCTGAAGTTCAACTCGGAAATTGAGATCGAGCACGCCTTTATTGAAGCAGGTGATGGTGGAAAGGCAGAAGGGGGAGAAGTTGCCCTTGAATTTGCCTTTATTGACTACAGGGTGAATAAGTACATTGGTCTGAGAGGTGGTATGGTCCTGGTTCCTGTTGGAATAACCAATGAGTACCACGAACCACCAACATACTTTAGTGTTAGACAACCCTATCTTGAGAAAACCCTTTTCCCCTTTACATGGAGGGAAAATGGTGTTGGCGTGTACGGAGAGGTGGGTCCTGTTGAGTTCAGGGGATATATTATCAACGGCCTGAAAGCTGAAAAGGGGAGTTACAGCACCTCAAACCCAATTAAAGAACTTAGGCAAAACGGATCCGAGGCTGTAGCGGACCAGCTTGCCTTCACGGGACGAGTTGACGTTAACCTTCCTCTGAACCTGAAAGTAGGCGCCTCAACCTTCATTTCTGGTGTTCAGGACCCCAGTGGTAACTCACTGGGAACGGTTTCACTATTCTCACCTCACCTGTGGTGGCAGTATGCTGGCTTTGACGTAAGGGTAGTCGGCTCAATCGCTCAAACGAGCGGTGCTGACAGGATCAGCGCCCAGCTTGATGATGGTTCTGGAGATCCAGAGGTGTTTCCCGTCAGGATGCAGGGTTTTTACGCCCAGGTTGCCTATAATGTGTTCAGATTCCTTGATACCGACCAGGAGCTTTACATCTTTGGAAAATATGAGGATATAGATCCTTATGCGGAAGTGCCTTCTGGCAAAACCGCGCCCGCCGGAAAGACCTTTAAGGTTTACAATGCAGGTCTCGCCTATAAGCCTCACCCTCTTGTTTCTCTGAAACTTGATATAGCTGCTTTAGATAAAAAGGACCCCGCTGACGACGAAACCATTTATAGCGCTGCCATAACATGGATGTTCTGAGTAGTTCTTCTTCAGGTCCCATCCTGCACCCCCGCCTTGCGGGGGCGCACCTCCTCCTTTTTCAGGTTCCAAATTCCCAGGAGGAGAGATACTTTATCTGTTCCTCTGTGAGCCTGTCTATTTCGATGCCCATAGCCCTGAGTTTGAGGAGTGCGACCTCCCTATCAATTTCTTCTGGGACTTTGTATACTTCTTTCTGAAGGTTTGAAGAATTCCTTGCAATGTACTCCGCACTTAGAGCCTGGTTGGCAAAGGACATATCCATAACACTCGCAGGGTGGCCCTCTGCTGAAGCAAGGTTTACGAGCCTCCCCTGAGAGAGTACGAATATCCTTCGGCCATCCCTCAAGGTGTATTCTTCAACCTCTTTCCTTATTTCCCTTACCGAAACGCTCAGCTCTTTCAGCGCTTCAAGGTCTATCTCCACGTTAAAATGACCGGAGTTTGAAACAATGGCGCCGTCCTTCATTACCTCAAAGTGCTCCCTCCTAATAACGGAAGTGTTTCCGGTAACGGTTACAAAAAAGTCCCCTTCCTTTGCAGCTTCAACCATTGGCATTACCTGAAATCCGTCCATCCTTGCCTCAAGGGCTCTGAGAGGATCAACTTCGGTGACTATAACGTTGGCGCCCATTCCCCTTGCCCTCTGGGCAACTCCCTTACCGCACCAGCCGTAACCGGCAACGACAAAGTTAGAACCCGCAATAAGACGGTTTGTTGCCCTCAGGATACCATCTATGGTTGATTGGCCAGTGCCGTAGCGGTTGTCAAACATGTGTTTGGTAAAGGCGTCATTAACCGCAATAATAGGAAATTTGAGCACGCCGTCCTTTGCCATAGCTCTCAGCCTGATAACACCTGTGGTTGTCTCTTCCATACCGCCCAGGACTCTGTTGCATAGGTGCGGATAGTCCTTGTGAAGGGTAGATATGAGGTCTGCCCCGTCGTCAATAACGATGTCTGGTTCTTTCTCAATTACAGCTCTAAGATGTGAGTAGTAAGTATCTCTGTCCTCACCTCTTATTGCAAAAACGGGGATCTCGTAAAATTTAACAAGGGCGGAAGCAACATCGTCCTGAGTTGAGAGAGGGTTGGAGGCAGTAAGGAAGACCTCCGCACCACCTTCCTTCAGGGTACGGACGAGGTTTGCGGTTTCTGTAGTCACGTGAAGGCAGGCAGAAATCTTCAGTCCCTTAAGGGGCTTTTCCTCCCTGAACCTTTCCCTGATCTGTCTGAGAACAGGCATGTCCATTTCTGCCCACTCAATCCTGTTTTTACCCTGATCTGCAAGGGATGGGTCTTTAATGTGGTGATCCATAAGATTTCCTCCTTTATATATGGCGGAGCCGACGGGATTTGAACCCGCGCCCTCCGGCTTGACAGGCCGGCGTTCTGACCGGGCTGAACTACGGCTCCTTGGCAGGTTAATTATTATATATCAGTTACTCTACATTGGCACACTGCTGTTTGATCCTGTCAACTTCCGTTTTTATATCAACAACAAACTCGGATAGATCGGGGATCTTGTTTCCCAGTGTGGTTATTTCCCTGTGCATTTCCTGAGCTAGAAATTCCAGCTTTTTTCCTACTTCCCCGCCGGAGTCAATGGTTGATAGAAATCTATCAAGGTGGCTCTTTAGTCTTGTTACTTCCTCTTCAACGTCCATCCTTTCAAGAATAAAGACTATTTCGTTCATAACGGTAGGGTGATCCTGTGGAAGGCTCAGATTCTTTGCCCTTTCAAGGACCTTTGCCTTTGTTCTTTCTATGATCTCGTCCTTCTTTTCAACTATCTTTTCACTCAGTTCTTTTATCTTCTTTGCCCTCGCTTTTAGGTCTTCCTTGAGGATTCTTCCTTCCTTTTCTCTGCTCTCTAAAAGGTCATCAACTGCGGTCTTTATCGCAGTCAGGATCGCAGACTCAAGGTCTGGGTCAAGTTCCAGGGTGGTTTTTTCTGAATACTTCCAGGCAAGCTGAAAGAGGGTGTCATCCTGAAGGCGTAGTCCCGATCCTTCATTGGCAATGTTTTTAAGGAGTTCAATGTTATTTTTGAGCCTCTCAACGTCAATGGGAATGTTTGCACCAAGGGGTTGAATATCAAGAGAAACGTGTACAGTGCCGCGCCTGACCTTTCTTTTTATAAGCTCTTTTATTTTCTGATCTATTGGAAGCACGTAGGTAGGTGCCTTGATGGTTATGTCAAGACCCTTACCGTTAACGGATCGCAGATAGGAAACTACCTTCCACTCCCCTGCCTGTCCCTCCCCCTTGCCAAAACCTGTCATGCTTTGCATGTCTATAATTGTAGCCAAGGCGGGGTGGCGGAGCGGACGAACGCGGGGGATTCGAAATCCCTTGCAGGGCTATCTGGTCCTGCCGTGGGTTCAAATCCCACCCCCGCCGTACAGGTTCACCTTTTCAGAATATGTCGTCATCCTCAATTGGATCCAGATTCCTGCGCTTGGACCTTATCCATTCCTTGGCGGGAGCCTTGAACTCCCTGGCTACTTTCTCAAAACTCCTTCCTATAACGTATCCTCCAAGGCCTATCTGGATTATGTCAAAGAGCTTGGATTTGAGTTCCTGGCTCATGTTGGGGGCACTGAAGCCAAGCCAGTCTGCAACTATTAGGGCAACGAAGGTCAGCATCGTGATAGGTCGCCAGTTCCTTGTGAGCCAGCTTTCAGAGCGTGCCTCAGCGGTTATAATTTCCGCCCTTGACCTGACCAGGTTCCTTTCAAGGGCAATAAGTTCCTGCTCAATTTTTGTTCTCAGCTCAAGGGCTTTATCCTTGTCCTCCACATACTGGTCTATGATTCCAGCGATCCTGCCTATAACGCTCCCCACTACTTCCTTTATCATCTTGCAACCTCCAGAGTTTTCATCAGGTCAAAGACCCTGTTTATCCAGCCCTTTTTAAAGATGTTGAACCTCCCACAGTCCAGCCTTGAGTAATAAATGATTCTCCTCTTTAGGAACTCCCTGACAAAATCCTTTTCCTTCCAGCTCTTCATGGCTCTGAGAGTGACGGGACCTATGATCCCGTCGGGGTACACTCCCACCAGTCTCTGAACTGCTTTTGCGGTTCTTCTTGTTCCCAGGTTTACCGCTGTATCAAAAACAGCAACCGCCTGCTTTTTCTTCATGTAATCGCACTTGAGCGGTAGCCAGTAGCGGTGGTAGTAAAACTCCCTCACAAGAGGCTTTGCCTCTTCAATTTTCCCCTCTTTAACAAGCTTCCACCCTTCCCAGCCTGGATTGGCACCTTCGTAGATGCCCGCAAAGGTTATGAACCTCTCACCGGGATTCCTGTGGACTCTGTACCCGCCTTCCCACTTGAGAGTGAAATTGAGGGCAAGCTCAAAGTCCATCTCCCTCCTCCCCTGTCGTTCTATCTTAATACATGGGATGAGACGCGGTATAGCCAATCTCCCCCTCCATTACGGAAAAGCACCGCCGTGGCTCTTCAGCAGAATGGTCAGGTTATCAAAGGCGATCCTTGATCTGATGGTTCTTGAATACGGAAGGGATGCTGTCCTTAAAAGGCTTTCGGACCCCTTCTGGTTTCAGTCCCTTGGCTGTGTCCTTGGCTTTGACTGGCACTCAAGCGGTCTGACCACAACGGTCTGCGGTGCTCTGAAGGAAGCCCTAAAGGATATAGGTCCCGATCTTGGCATTTTCATGGCTGGTGGAAAGGGAAAGATTGCCCTTTCAACACCTGACCAGATAAGGAACATAGCTGAGAGGCATGCCGTTGAAGGTGAAGGACTTATTGAGATAAGCAGACTCACCGCCAAGGTTGACAGCGTCCTCCTTCAGGATGGCTACCAGATCTATCACCACACCATTGTCTTTACCCAAGACGGAAAGTGGGCTGTAATTCAGCAGGGAATGAACGAATCCCTGCGAATGGCACGGCGCTACCACTGGCTTGGTACCAATCTTAAGAGCTTTGTTGAGGAACCCCACTCAGGAATAAGCGCCGACAGAATCCATGAGAGGATCCTCCTTGACCTGACTGCAAGAATTTCTTCAGGTGCAAGGGACTCTATCAGGGAACTCCTCTCACAGCCCCAGTACCTTCTGAAAGAGCTTGAAAAGGTAAAGGTTCTTGATCTACCAAGGCGCCACTACATTACACACAAGGATCTGAACGTAAAGAAGCTCAGGGAAACGGTCGCAAAGCTTGAGGAGGGCACGGTCAGAACCTTTGAGGATGTCCTTAAGATAAGAGGGCTCGGACCAAAGATGATGAGGGCTCTGACCCTTGTCAGCGAGTTAATCTACGGTGCCAGACCTTCCTTTGAG
The DNA here is from genome assembly GCA_027049085.1 of Aquificaceae bacterium. Lineage (GTDB taxonomy): Bacteria > Aquificota > Aquificia > Aquificales > Aquificaceae > Hydrogenivirga. The sequence continues at coordinate 7,291 of JALTVH010000314.1, forward strand.
GACCCTGCAAGATACACCTTTGCCCACGGCGGAAAGGACGGCCATCCCTTCCCCGTTCAAAGGGACGTTTACGATGTGACCATTGAGACTCTCAAAAGGGCGATAGCAAAGGCAAAGGTAGGAGAAAGGGAAAAGGTTGAAGCAATCAAAAGGCTCTCAAGGATTCTCAATGAGTGATTCAATGTCTTTAAAAAACGCAGGATAGGAAACCTCAACGCACTCGGCATCCTCAATGAGCGTTTCTCCCTCAGCCACAAGCCCCGCAACGCTGAAGGCCATCGCTATTCTGTGATCCCCTTCTGTCTGAACTGTCGCACCCTTTAAGTATCCCTTTCCTTCCACCGCAAAGCCGTCCTTATACTCTTCAACCTCTGCGCCCATCCTCCTTAGATTTTCACAGATCAACCTTATCCTGTCGCTCTCCTTCACCCTGAGTTCTCCAGCCCCCCTTACCTCCGATCTTCCCTCTGAAAAGGCCATCACAACAGCGAGGATCGGGATCTCATCTATCATGGGAGGAATCTCAGAGCCCTCAACCTTTGCAGCCTTAAGGTTTGCCTTTCCCCTGACCACAATATCCGCTATAGGCTCCCCTGCGATTTCCCTCTCATTTTCATAGGTGATATCCGCCCCCATCTCCCTCAGCTTTCTGTAAAA
>JALTVH010000315.1 GCA_027049085.1 Aquificaceae bacterium
AGGGTTATAGAGTGTTGAGAAACATTTATTAATTGCTTATATTCTAATTATGTTAAAATTTCAAAGAGGGCGAGGATATGGTTGGTACAACTACTGTATCTGAAGAAAAGCTGGAAGAGCTTGCGGAATTTTTCAAGGCGCTTTCGCACCCGGTCAGGCTCAAGATCGTGTCAATCCTGATCGAGGGCAAACAGTGTGTGAAGAACCTCGGCGAACTCCTCAACATGTCTCAGCCGAGCGTTTCCCAGCACCTGTCTATCCTGAGGAGCAGGGGGATAGTTGGATGGAAGCGCGAGGGGTCTATTATCTGCTACTTTATCAAGGACGAGAGGATCCTTAAACTCTATAACATGCTGATCAAGGAGGAATAGTATGGCGGGAAGCGTTTTAACCCTTACCGAAGATAACTGGAAAGAGGAAGTCGTAGGATCCGATACACCTGTTCTTGTAGATTTCTGGGCGCCTTGGTGCGGACCATGCAGGATTATTGCGCCAATAATTGAAGAGCTTGCGGAGGAATTTGAGGGTAAGCTCAAGGTTGGAAAGCTAAATACCGATGAAAATCCCAATATAGCGATGCAGTATGGAATTAGAGCTATCCCCACCGTCATACTTTTCAAAAACGGGGAGGTGGTTGACACGAGGATCGGTGTTCAGCCAAAGGATGCTCTAAAGCAGATGGTCATGAGCCACCTCTGAATTGACAAAAAAGCTCAAAAATATCGGGACTCGGGGGATATTAATATATAGTTATGGAAATTCAATCGGCATGGGATACTCTGGTTGAAGCGTCACGATATATGTTTCGGGGACCAACGGGTAGAGAGGTAGCCCTCTTTGTTCTCGTCCTTGGAATAACTCTTACAGTAATCTCCATTCCCTATATATGGGGGAAAGTTGCGAGGTCAAGGGAGATTGAAAATGCTTTTTTCCAGAGAGGTAAGAGCCTTGGCCTAACTCCAGAGGAGATAAGACTGCTTTGGAGGTACGCCAAAAAGTTTCCCTACGACCCACAGATGATATATGAGAACAAGTCTCTCTTTGAGAGGATCGTTTCAAAGATCGTCCATCAAAACCTCGGGGGCGTGAGGCTTATTCCGTCTATTAGGTCAAAGCTCAGGTTTGACACCGTCCCGTGGTTTATCCCGATCACTAATACGAGGGACATAGACCTTTACCAGACAGGTAAGCTAATAGTGGATGGAAGCTACGTTGACGCCGCAGTGTGGGATAAGACGGAAACGGAGCTCCATATCGTTGTTCTTGGACCTCTCCCAAGGGCTGTCAGGATAGGAGAACCGGTAAAGTTCAACTTTATCAGGGAGAATGAAGGACGGTACACCTTTGAGTCTGTTGTCAAAGATAAGTACACAGAAGGGGACAGACTTGTTTTTGTTCTTGAGCATACGGAAAACCTTCACAGGGTTCAGCTCAGGGAAAGCCTTAGATGGAAGGTAAACGTGCCTGTTGAGTTTGCCCTTGCAAGGGATCTCTCTGAGGAAGAACTCGCTAATGCTTCCTTTATAAATGGACGGATAGATGATATCAGCACCAAGGGTGTCAGAATATGCACGGAGTACGGTATTAAACCTGTGGAAGGCGATTATGTGGTCATGAATTTTTCAATAGGACCCCACAATTTTGAGAACATTTCCGGTCAGGTTGTCAATGTGAGAACTATGCAAACCCAGGTTTGCATGGGAGTGAGGTTTCTCAAGCTATCAAGAAAAGAAGAGAGAATAATTGACAAGTTCATTATGGACGAGCAGAGGAAACTCATAAAAGCCTACAAGGTTGGCGAGCTGGAGTGAGCGGAAGGGTTCTTATAGTCGGGAGACCTAATGTCGGAAAGTCTTCCCTCTTCAACAGGTTCATCGGAAAGAGAAAGGCGATAGTTGAGGATTTTCCAGGAGTCACGAGAGACCTGATTGAAGATAAGGCAAATTGGAAGGGAAAAAACTTCACCATTATTGACACAGGCGGTCTGGTTACAGGGAAGGGTGACCAGATCCTTGATTCAGTAAGAAACCTCGTAAGGAATGAGATCCCAAAGGCTGATGTGATCCTCTTTGTAGTTGATGGAAAGGAAGGTGTAAACCCTCTTGATGAGGAGATCGCAAAGCTGTTAATAAGGTTTAAAGAAAAGGTTCTCCTTGTTGTTAACAAAATGGATACGGAAAGGGAAGAGCAGACAATAGGTGATTTTTACACCCTGGGCTTTGATAAGGTTTTTCCTGTTTCAGCGATCCATGGAAGGGGAACAGGTGAACTCCTTGACGAGATCGTTAAATACATATCCGACGGCACAGAGGTTGAAACCGGACAGGGGATAAAATTAGCTCTTGTAGGAAAGCCTAATACGGGTAAATCATCACTTATTAACGCTATACTTGGTCACGAAAGGGTAATCGTCTCTCCCCTTCCCGGCACTACAAGGGATGTGGTTGAGGTGCCCTTTACATGGAAGGGGAGGAGTTTCATACTCCTTGATACGGCCGGTGTTAGACGAAGGACCAAGGTGGCTTACGGTGTAGAGTTTTATTCCGTCGGTAGGACAATAAAGGCGATCGAGGATTCCGACATTTGCTGTCTTGTAATTGATGCTTCAGAGGGGATCTCAAGACAGGAAAAGAGGATCGGTGGTCTAATAGAGAGGCGAGGAAGAGGGTGTGTGATAGTGGTCAATAAGATGGATCTATCTCCTTTGGGCACCGTAGATTGGGAGAAGGTGATAAATAAAGAGCTTTTCTATCTGGAATACGCGCCCTTAGTTTTTACGGTGGCGACCAAGGGAGAAGGGCTGGAGGAACTCTTGGCTTCGGTTGCTCAGGTATATGACCAGATGAACAGGAGAGTAAGCACTTCTTTTTTGATGAGGTCTGTGGAAAGGATCCTGAAGGAAAAGCCCCTTTATTTCAAAGGAAAACCTGTTAAGGTTTTTTACGCCTTCCAGAAAGGAGTTACGCCACCGAGCTTTGTTATGATCACCAATAGTCAAGAAGCATGGAATCAGCAGTACAGAAAGTTTTTTGTTAAAAAGCTCAGGGAACTCCTCGACCTCAGGAATTCCCCCATTGAGCTGATCGTTGAAGAGAGGTAACTACTGAATTAGAGTGTCAAGCTCCTCCGGTGACCTTGGAAGACCTACCACAACTTTACCGTTCATTCCTATTATGGTGGGTGTACCGCTGACACCGAGCTCCTGGAGAAACTTCATATTAGCTTCTATTGCCTTTTTACCTGCCTCGCACTGGTTTTTGGTCTTTAAGTTTTTATTGTGAATGTCATCGTATCCTTTTTTATCGCATATCAGCGCTATTGACTTTGCCTTTGCTTTGGGATGAATAGGAAGGGGGTAAAGAATGACCTTGATCTGTACCTTCTTTTCTTTTGCCCACTTCTTGAGCATCGGGCTGAATCTCTGACAGAAGGGGCAGTCAGGATCATTGATGTAGTATACGTATTTATCACCCTGTCCCTCAATGATATTGACGTGTTCTTCAAGCTTTCCGAGGACATCCTTTGAAACGCTCATGTGTTCTGTGGTAGTCCTCTGGGTTAGATTTTCTTTGGTTTCCAGGTTGAAAACGTTACCCACTATAATGTTTTTTCCTTCCTTGTTGGTATATATGACGACGGGCTTCAAGCCGATCTTAACCACAACCTCACAGAGTTCCTTCATCTCTTCAAAGGGCTTTGCACTTGCGATGGTGAAGTCTCTGTTAATGAGGTTTTTAAGATTGTTCTTGAGGACCTCTTCCTTAGGACAGCCCCCTTTCGCCTGAGTTGTCTGGCAGGAGTAAAGCAGTGCAGATAGTCCCAATAGACCGATGACAAGTTTCTTCATCCTCTACCTCCCTGCCAATATTTTACACGGTTCCCTCTTCTCTGACTTCTCTTCTTTGAAGGATGTATTTTTTCCTTACGATCGCCCTATTGATGGCATCAACAAAGGCGTTTACGCTTGCCTTTATAATGTCCGTGTCAACACCCCTCCCTGAAGCCCTTACCCCTTCATACTCAAGAACAACCCTTGCTTCTGCCTGAGCATCGGTGTTGGGAGTTAAAGCCTTGATGGAGTAGTCCTGAAGAGCTGGTTCTATACCAAGAGCCTTCTGAATTGCCTTTACCGTTGCATCAACGGGTCCGTTCCCCGTTGCGGTTGCTGTCTTTTCCTCCCCGTTGAAGGAAACCTTAACGGTGGCTGTGGGCATAAGGTTATCCCCGCTCTGAACCTGAAAGTGTATGACCTTTAGGGGTTCGTGGTCTTCTATCTTCATGAACTCCTGATATATAAGGGCTTCAATATCCTCGTCGTAAACCTCTTTCTTCTTGTCAGCAAGGTCCTTGAATCTTTCAAAAATCCTCTCTATGATTTCTTCATTGAACTGAAATCCAAGTTCCTCAAGTCTCTTTTTAAGGGCGTGGCGACCGGAATGTTTACCAAGGACGATCCTGCTCATCGGGAAACCAACATCTTCCGGATTCATGATCTCGTAAGTCATCCTGTGGCTCAGAACCCCGTGCTGGTGGATACCCGCCTCATGGGCAAAGGCGTTGTCTCCTACAATAGCCTTGTTGGGCTGAACGAAAGAGCCTGTTATCCTGCAGAGAAGCCTTGAGGTCTTGTAGATCTCTTGAGTTTTTATTCCCGTCGTCAGTCCTCCAAAGTGGTCTTTTCTTACCTTAAGAGCCATAACCACTTCTTCAAGGGCGGCGTTGCCCGCCCTCTCACCGATACCGTTGATCGTGCACTCAACCTGCCTGACTCCGTGCTTCACGGCGGTAAGGGAATTGGCCACAGCAAGTCCGAGGTCGTCGTGGCAGTGGACGCTGAGGATAACCTTGTCAATGTTTGGCACGTTGTTGAAAATGGCATCAATGAGGTCACCGAACTCCTCAGGTATGGCGTAACCCACAGTGTCGGGAATATTTATTACGGTTGCACCTGCTTTGATTGCTTCCTCAATAACCCTGTATAAGAACTCCTTCCTGCTCCTTGTAGCATCTTCACAGGAGAACTCAATATCGTCGGTGAAGTTCCTTGCAAAACTTACCGCTTCCCTGGTCCTCTCAAGGACCTGTTCTGGTGTCATCCGGAGCTTGTATTCCATGTGGATGTCTGAAGTAGCTATGAAGGTGTGTATCCTCTTCCTTTCAGCACCATTTAAAGCCTTTCCAGCTATCTCTATGTCCTTTTCCAAAGCCCTTGCGAGGGAACAAATCGTTGGTCCTCTAACCTCGCTTGCGATCCTTGATACCGCCTCAAAATCTCCCTGCGAAGCAGCGGCAAACCCGGCTTCTATGACATCCACACCGAGTTTAGCAAGCTGAGTTGCCATCTGTACCTTCTCTTCTGTGGTCATTGAAAAGCCAGGTGCTTGTTCACCGTCCCGTAAGGTCGTGTCAAAGATGTAAACCCTTTCTCTCATTGCATCCTCCGGTTAATTGAAAATAATTCTCAATTAAACCATGTCAAGCCCTTAAATCCTCAAGAGGTTCTTTGCCTTCTGGAGAAACCTCTTTCTCCCTTCGCCTCTGGGAATTTCCAAAGATAGCTTCTTTATTAGCCTCTGAGCTTCAATTATGCTCATTTCTCTTTCAGGGACTTCCTCCTCCGAGGTAACCTTAACCCACAGTGCGTTACCTGCCTGTCCCACTTCTGATACAAATGCCTCTTTCAGCATTTCCAGGCTATCTTGACTGACCTTAACCTCTCTCCTGTCCCTATCTTCAAGCCTGAAGGGAACCTCCCGGGGTGATGGATTAACGTACAGTGTGTAAAGGCTGTAGGACAAAGGGAGTCTTACCTCAGAGAGATCAACCTCTTCAAAACTAAAGGGATTCCACCGGAAACTGGCAACAGGGATGCCGTTAAATATCAGAACAAGGTAAACCTCTCCTTGATCAGAGTTGAGCTGGAGCAGTCCGCTCAATCTCTGTGCCTTAAGGCTGTCTAAGAGACCGGTAAGGTCAGAAACACCTCTTATTTTCCCTGTCCTCTGAACCTGGGGTTTTCCAAGTGCTGTGATTAGCGGGACAAGGGACGGTTCAATAAGGAGGATGCTGACATAGCTTTCTCCAAGGCTTTCCCTTATGGAAGCGAGAGCCTTTTCACCATAGCCCCTGCCATCAAAGATCAGAACCGGCCTGCCCTCAGAAAAGAGGATTAATCCATACATATGACCGTTTCTGTGGAAGAGGATGTATCCGTTTAGCGAATTTTCTCGTGCGATGTCAGTAACCCTCTGCAGGTTTAATGCTTTTGCAGGGAGGCTCTGTTGGAGTGGATCTCCGGCCCCTGCCAGAAGAAAATGTCTGTCTTTTTCGGGGTCTGGCGCACCTCTGAGCATGTTGGTGACGACTATTGGGTCAGTTTCGTAAACCTCGACCTTTGATTCCGGCGGGATTCTGTAATTTTGTGGTTCGGTGATCTCTACAGAACCTTCCTTTAACTTAATTACTTTAATGAAATCCCCGTCATCAAAGACGAGGGAGTGGGATGAATCCTTGAACTGGATCAGAACATAACCTGTGAAAAAAGAATCCTTTAGGGACTCAATAAGGGATCCCGGTTCCCCAAGGGGTATGTCCACCCTCTCCCTTATTTTTTGGCGCATGCTTTTTCTATTAGAACTTTTTTAACTATAGCCTGGAAGGTTTCAACGACCCCCTCACCTTTGACCGCCACAGCTTCAATGAATTCCGTATCCCACGGGTTACAAACCGGTTGAAGTTCATCTATTGGTGTTGCATCGGGCAGGTCCCTTTTATTGTACTGGACTACAACGGGAAGGGAATAGAGGTCAAAGCCCTGTTCCTTTAAAACTGCAGCGGTTTCCCTTAGTACCAGAAAGTTTATGTTTTCCCTTTCTTGGGAGCTGTCAACCACGAAAACGAGACCATCAACACCCTTCATTATTACCTTTCTCAGTGGATGGAGCCTGAACTGTCCCGGAGTTGTCAGAATCTTGACCTCAATATTCTGACCGTCAATGTTAAAGGAGCTGAGAAACATCTCAACGAAGAGGGTTCTGTTTTCATCTGTTTCCATTGAAATATAATCACCCTTGGTTATACCCTTCTGGTGAAGTTTGTCGTACAGAACCTTGACGTTTGTGCTTTTTCCTGCCAGCGACGCCCCAAAATAAACTACCTTTAGCTTCATGTCGCCCCCAGAATCTTATTTAGTTTATCTTCGATCGCTTCGGGAGAAAGTTTAAGGAGTTTTGAAGGTTTGGGCTTAACCGTCTTGAAGATCTTGTTAAGGTCCTCTGCAAGCTCTTTAAGGAATAGCCTCACGGTTCCAAGAGCCACATTTTTTGGACAGAGAACACCGATCAGGAACCTGTCACCAACCGCTTTAACAACGACGTTCTGTTTTTTGCTCTCGTACTGTATGGCATCAAGAAGGTCTTCCTTTGAAACCATCTTTGCCATCTCAAAGGCTGCGCCGAAGATCCCGCTTATAATGCTTGCGAGAAACTCCGCCTGAGTCTCGTCAAGATTCTTGCCGTAAAAGGAGATGATCCTCCCCGCATCGTCGGATAGAAGGACAAGGTCAGCATCCGTTCTGGTGATGAAGTTTTTCATTGCGCCAACGAGCTGTTTTTCAACCTCTTCATCAATTTCGTACTGTATTACATCAAGTTCCATCCCTACCTCCTGATATAAATGATAGACCAGACCCCTTTATCATCAACCCTCCCTACTTGAGCAGGTCCATAACCTTCTTAATACTTACTCTCATCCTCTCAAAAGCTTCCGCAAGTCTACCGATCTCGTCCCTTGACTGGATCGGCACCTTCTGGTCAACGTCACCCATACTGATACGTTCAGTATGGTCAATAAGTGTATTGATTGGCTCTTCAACGTACTTCTTGAATATCATGTAGCTGACAAAGAAGCTGAATATCACGCCGACGAAAACAAACAT
>JALTVH010000316.1 GCA_027049085.1 Aquificaceae bacterium
TGGCAAACTTCATAGACGAAGCCTCCGCCTTTATAGAGCACTACACCGGATTCAGATTTCCGCAGGAAACCATCGTAGAGAAGCTAGGATCTAATGGAGGCCATCGGCTAATACTGTCTAGAAGGCCGATCAAAAGTATCACCTCTATAAAGTTCAAAGGCACTATAATTGATCCCTCTGTATATGAGGTAGAAAACGCTATGGCGGGCTTTGTCTGGCGCAATGATTCAAAGTGGCAGAACACAACAGAGGTGGTTGAAGGAATAGTCAGTAAGTTCTACGGCCCTACTCTGGAGCATTATGAGGTCGAGTATGTAGCTGGTTATGTCCTTCCGGGAGATACCTCTGCTCCTAGAGATCTGCCATATGACATAGAGCGCGCTTGCATAGAACTATGCAAGCTTTATTACTATAGACAAAAAGCTGATCCTATGGTGCGCCGTGAGAGAGTCGGAGATTCTTTCGTCTGGTATCAGGATTCAGGCGACCGGAGTCTTCCTCCGCATATCAAGGCGATCCTCGATAGGTGGAAAGACCTCGCGGTATGATTTTTTACTGGAAATACCTGACCCAGAAAGCGACTTGGTGGAGTCGTGGAGCAGCGGACGGCTATGGGGGCTACTCTTTCTCTGCCCCCAAGGTTATAAGCGTCAGGTGGGAAGACAAGGCTGTTCAGATCATGTCGCCGACAGGAGAAGCGAAGATTTCCAGAACGATAGTTTGGGTTAAGGAGTCTGATAAGGTTAAGGTTGGGGACTACCTATATCTCGGGGAGAGTACCGAGAAAGACCCTACCAAGCTGGATGACGCATACGAAGTTCAGGAGGTCCGCAGGACGCCAAGCGTAGACGGAACCAAGACTGAAGTGAGGTGCTTCCTCTGATGCCGGTGTTCCCTAAGAAGATAAACCCTGCTACTGGTGAGGGCGTTCTGGAAGCCTTCGAGGATTTCATGCGTCTAGTTCGCACGCAAGCATATACGGGCATCAACAACGCCGCTTACGTGGTTTACGATGCGTCGCAACTGGAGGTTCCAGTCTATACTGGAGCGCTCAGGGAAAGCGGCCGAGTAGAAGGGGACAAGAGAGAGAAAGCCGAAAGCAGCAATAAATTCTACAGGGCTGTTGCCTATGGGCAGGGCAAAAGGGTAAATCCTACTGTAAATGCCCCAGATGGATACGTTCGCTATGCGATACAGGTTCATGAAGAAATGGGCCGTTCCCGACGACCAAAATACCTAGAAGACCCTGCCAAAACCACGCTTCAACAGCAGAAGTCAAAAGTTTATGAAGCGTTGAGGAAGGTCACGAAGGGAGCGAAGTGATGCCAGTCGCCCCCTCTATGGACATCAAGGACATGCTGGTCGAGTCGGGAATTGGCTCCTTTGGAGCTACGTCCGGCTGGGCCATATACGTTGGTGAGGAACCTCCTTCGCCAGATACCTGCATAACAATCTACGACACCGGAGGCTTCGATCCCAACCCAAAATTTCTACTTGACTTTCCTACTATACAAATCCGCATAAGAGGAAACGAGAACGGATTT
>JALTVH010000317.1 GCA_027049085.1 Aquificaceae bacterium
CTGTAATAAATCAGGATACCCTCATCCAGAGGCTCGCCCTTTTCGTCAACGAGGGTTCCGTAAACAGCGTATCTCAGACGTATTTTACTTTTTGCTTTAAAGAACTTACCCACTATATCAAGAACACCCTTACCACTGAGTCTTACCATACTTATGGCACTTTCGCCAAAAGGGGTTGCTACCGCTACGATGGGTTCTCTCATCCGAAGTATCAGGTAATAATTAATATATTTTTATCAATGGAATAAATGGATTTTCTTGATCCTTAGTCCTATCCTCTGACCTTTCTTAAAGGTATGATCTCCGTGCACCTTTATAATCCCCCTGTCTTCCCCTCCTTTCACATGGAGGAGTGTCTCGTCTCCAAGCCTCTCAACTTCTTTAATCTCAATCTCCTGACCCTCCGTTGTCTGGGCCCACTCGGGTCTGAAACCCACGGTAACAAAAGTGTCTGAAGCATTTACTTCATATTTTTTCCCAAAGATTCTAACGAGAGATCTTTTTCCATCCCTCTCAACCCTTTTCCTGTACAGGTTCATAGGTGGATTTCCTATAAATCCTGCAACAAAGGGTGTGGCAGGATCGTTGTAAACATCAAGAGGGTTTCCCACTTGTTCAATCCTGGCCTGATTCATAACCGCAAGCCTGTCTGCGAGTGAGAGGGCTTCCGTCTGGTCATGGGTAACGTAAAGAGCTGTCACACCTGTTGCCCTTTGAATCCCTTTAAGCTCTCCCCTCATCTTCATCCTCAAGATAGCATCAAGGTTAGAAAGAGGTTCATCAAGAAGTAGAATCTTTGGTTTTCTGACCAGGGCTCTACCGAGGGCTACCCTCTGTCTCTCGCCTCCCGAGAGCTCATGGGGATAAGCATTCAGAATTTCCTTTATCTCAAGAAGCTCAGCAACTTCTTCAACCCTCCTTGCTATTTCATCCCTATTTGATCCAGCCACTTTAAGGGGAAAGGCTAAGTTTTCTTTTACGCGCATGTGTGGGTAGAGGGCATAGCTCTGGAAGACCATTGATACGCCTCTTTCTGCAGGAGGAACTGAAATACTGGGTGAACTTACAACCTTCCCGTCAATGAGGATCTCGCCCTCCGTTGGCTTTTCCAGCCCTGCTATCAGGTTGAGGAGGGTGCTTTTCCCGGAACCGCTTGGTCCGAGTAAAACAAAGAACTCACCATCTTTTACCGTAAGGGTTATTCCCTCAAGGGCTGTTTTTTCACCTCTCAGCCTTGTTTTGAAAACCTTTTTGAGGTATCTTATCTCAATCATCCCTTTACAGCCCCCGCTGTTAAACCTCTGACTAAATGTCTTTGCATTATGAGGACCACTATTACCGCAGGCAAAACAGATACAAGGGAGGCTGAGGTTATGTAGCCCCATGGTATCTGACCATGAAGCCCTTCAAAGAGGGCAATGCCAACCGTTACCGTTCTTGCTGTGTGGTCAATGGTAAACATCAATGCAAAGAGAAACTCGTTGAAGGAGAACAAAAATAAGGTGATAAAGGTGGTAACAATCCCCGGAAGAGACAGGGGAAGTATTATCTGAAAAAGTATTCTGAGAGAACCCGCCCCGTCAATGTAAGCAGACTTCTCAATTTCTCTGGGAATGGTTGAGAGATAGGTGTGCATTATCCATATCCCTAAGGGAAGTGACAGAGTGGCATGTGAAAGGACGAGGCTCCCGTAGGTGTTTATAAGACCAAGGGATGAAAAGATTTTGAAAAGGTAGCCCGCAATGCTTATCTGGGGGATCAGGGATATGCCAAGGAAAAGGGTCAGAATGACTCCAGACCACCTGAATCCAGACCTGCCTATGGAATATGCTGTAAGGGTTGAGAGTAGTGTTGATAAAAAGGCCGAAAGTGATGAAACTATCAGGCTGTTGAGCAGATGCCGGGGGAAATTGAGGCTTTCCGATTTGAACAGATCTACATAGTTCTGGAGCGTTAAATCCAGTTCTCCTTCAAGGAGGGCATCCGGATCAGATGCTAGGGAGATCAGGAGGGTCCAGAGGACGGGTAACATAAGGAGGGCAATAACGCCTACTGCGGTAACTTTAATAAACAACTCTCTTCCTCCTGTAATAGCCGAGCATTACAAGGGCGGTAAGCAGGGACGCAAGGAATAAAACAACTGAAACCGCCGATCCTTTTCCAAAATCACCGCCGGCATAAAATCGGTAGGCATAAAGGGAAAGGGGCATTGTCTGATTAGCTGGTCCGCCTTCTGTTATAACGAATACTATGTCAAAGACTCTTAGAGCATCCGCTGTCCTGAAGATTGCAGAAATTATTAAGAATGGTACAAGGAGGGGCAGTGTAACACCAAAAAAGGTTCTGATCCGCCCCGCACCGTCAACCCTTGCCTGTTTATAGAGTTCCGGTGGTATAGACTGCAAACCTGCGAGGAGTACCAGCGCAACGAAAGGTGTTGTTCTCCAGAGGTCGGCAACCACCAGAGCCAATAATGCGCTCCAGGCCTCTCCAAACCAGTTAACCCTTACTCCGAGTATATTTGAGGTTATCAGATTAATCATTCCGTATGAATAGTTGAATATCAGTTCCCAGATCCTCGCACTCACAACACTGGGTATAGCCCAGGGTATTAGAACTATCGCCCTTAAGAGCCCTCCACCAATCATCTTCTGGTCTATTAGCAATGCGATGATCAGGCCTGTAAGTAATTCAAGGGGAACCGATATTCCTGCAAACTTGATCGTAAAGGCAAGGGATTGCCAGAAGGTCGGGTCCTGAAAGATGTTAGTGTAATTTGAAAGGGTTAGACCGCCCTTATCCAGATAGGAAACATCCCTCAGAAAAGATGTGTAAAAGGTTCCCAGCAAAGGAACCACCAAGAGGGTAAACAGGAGGGCAAGAGCAGGAAGGCTGTAAAGGATTATCCTTCTGTTCATCTGTACATCTCATTTAACCTCTCTATCTCTCTTCGAGCCTGCTCAAGGGCTCTGGCAGGTGGAATCCTGTTTGCAAGGACTGCGTTTAGATGTTTCCTAAGAACCTCTGACATCTGACTGTAATAGGGAATGGCTGGTCTTGACACCGCCTTCTCGCATGAACGTAGGACTGCTTTCATGTGGGGTTGTTCTTTGATCAGTTCATCGTAGACATCCTTTCTTGCAGGGTTCCACCCCAGCTTTCTTGCAAGCTTGATCTGCACTTCCTTTGAAGTGAGGTATCTCACAAGCTTAAGGGCTTCCCCCTTTTTATCTGAGTATATGGATATACCAAGGTGCCAGCCTCCAAGGCACGATGCATGGTCACCATCCCTGAATTTCGGTAAAAGGGTGACGCCTACCTTTCCTCTGATGGGTGAGCTTTCAGAGTTATGGAGTTTCCACGCATAGGGCCAGTTCCTTTCAAACATAGCCTTTCCCATCTGAAAGAAGATCCTCGCCTCTTCCTCTTTCATCTCTGTGTATGTGTTTGGGGGTGATATCTGAAACCTGTGGATCATGTCTCTCATCATAATCAGAGCCTTCAAATTTCCTTGAGAATCAAGGTCTTCAAAACCTCCACCTGTTCCGGCTGAAAGTTCAAGGAAGTTGCAGATAAGTCCCTCATACTGCGCTCCCTGCCACACGTATCCGTAAAAATCTTTCCTTCCTTTTTCCCTTTCCCCCTGCTGAACCCTCAGGGCACATTCTACAAGTTGTTCCCACGTTGAGGGAAGACCGCAGTTATACTCCTTCAGGAGGTCTTCACGGTAGTAGAGGAGACCGCAGTCAACGTAGAGGGGAACAGCAAAGACCCTTTCTCCTTTTTGATCGACTCTTATCGCTGATTCAAAGAAAGGGGAGATGTCAATACCCTTGATCTCTGTAAGCCAACCCGATTCAATGAACTGGCTTACCCAGGCAATGTCCATGAGAAATATGTCAGGGTCCTTCTTTTTAGACCTCAAAGCAAGAACGAGATTTTGCCTTCTCAAGTCTGTGTCCGCAGGCTGTCTGATAATCCTGACCCTTATACGCTCTATATTCTCAAACTCCCTAATGATCTCTTCCCACCTTTCAACCTCTGCAGGTGCTCCTCCCACTGCAAGGGTTAGTTCGCTCTCTTTATCTGTGCATCCCGATAGCAGTAGGGTTGTGAGTAGAAGTAGAATAAAGGACAGCATTTAAAATATATTACATCGGGGGTATGGCGGAACTGGCAGACGCAGCGGACTTAAAATCCGCGGGTCCTTGGGACCGTCCGGGTTCGACTCCCGGTACCCCCACCACCAGGCAATGAAAGAAATAAGAGAAGGTCTTGCCCTTATCCGAATTCCCGAGGAACGTGAGATAGTGTCCTCCGACATGCCAGTTTTTTATAACCCAAGGATGAGGGTCAACAGGGACCTTGCGGTTCTTGGGCTTTCCTACGTTCTGGCTGTATCAGAGGGTCCTGTTATGGTGGCTGATCCTATGTCTGCGAGCGGGGTGAGGGCTATCAGGTTCATAAAAGAGAACGATTTTGACGGGAAGGTTTTTGCTAACGACATAAGCGAGAAGGCGGTAAGCATCATGAAGGAAAACTTTACCTTTAACTCAGTAAGTGAAGATCTCTTTGAGATCTCTCAGGAAGAGGCTAACCGCTTCCTCACACGATCAAGGGGCTTTGGCTTTGATTACATTGACCTTGATCCCTTCGGGACCCCTGTACCCTTTGTTGAGTCCTGTGCCCTGAGCCTTAAGAAAGGTGGAATCCTGGGTCTCACCGCTACCGACACCGCACCCTTATCGGGCACCTATCCCGGCACCTGCAGGAGGAGGTACGGCTCAAAGCCCCTCCGTAACGAGTTCAAGCATGAGGTGGGTATAAGGATACTAATCAAAAAGGTAATAGAGCTATCAGCCCAGCATGACATAGCCCTTGAACCGATCTTCTCTTACTCCCACCTCCACTACTTTAAGGTTTTCTTTAGAAAGGAGAGGGGCGTTAGAAAGGTTGATGGTCTCCTTGACCAGATGGGATACCTTCTTTACTGCTTTTCCTGCGGAAACAGAATCACAGTGAAGGACCTCTTCAGGATCAGAGAAAACTGTGAGGTTTGCGGTGGTAAATTCAGCGTAGGTGGTCCTATGTGGGTCGGCCGGTTATGGGACAGAGAGTTTACAGATTTCATTATTAAGGTATCTTCGGAAAGACCGTGGCTTTCAAAGGAAACTCTAAAAATCCTTGAGCTGATCGGAGGGGAATCAGAGCTCCAGGTAGTAGGGTTCTATATGATTTCAAAGCTTTGCGAGAGGGTGGGCATCCCCCAGCAGCCACCGATCAGGGATGCGGTTAAGTACTTTAATGGCGTGAGGACCCATTTTGCAGGTGACGGCCTCAGGACGGCTCTGCCCCACTTTGAGGTTTTGAAGAGGGCAGAGAAGCTCAGGGATATAATTGGGAGAAGGAGGGAAGCGGATGGAACCGGAGAAGATGCTTGAAGAATTTCCCTCTCAATTTGAGTGGGAGGGTATTGGTCTTGATCTGGGATCTTTCGCAACCGTAACCTTCTGCGGGATGGGGGGTTCGGGAATCGTCGGAGATATTGCAAAGGTCTGGCTTGAGAGAAAAGGGATTGATGTGCCTGTGGAATCCTACAGGGGATATGGTCTTCCGCCTTACATTAAAGGAAAGGAAGACCTTGTCATATGCACGAGCTACAGCGGAAATACCGAGGAAACGATCAGCAATCTGGAGACCGCCCTTGATAAAGGTGCCAGGGTTGTCGTTATAAGTTCCGGAGGTATTCTGAAAGAGAAGGCTGATGAGAGAGGTCTTCAGTGGCACGGCATACCATCGGGGTATGCGCCAAGGTACGCCCTCGGCTTTATGCTCAGTAAACTCCTGTCACTCCTTGGCATTGAAAGGGAAGAGATAGAGGATGTCAGGGAAAGCCTTGAAAGGCAGAAAGAAGATCTCCGTCAGCTTGGGGAGGACCTTGCGGAGAGGATGGTAGGGTATGTACCCCTCGTTTACTGCACCCCGCTAACCGAACCCGCTGGCTTTCGCTTTAAAACTCAGATTAACGAGAATTCCAAAACCCAGTGCTACTTTGCTGTCCTTTCAGAGTTACACCACAACGAAGTGGTGGGCCTTGACAACAGCCTTATCCGCTCAAAGTTCTTCTTTATCCTTATGCACGATCCCAAGGATCACGAGAGGATCCTCAAAAGGGTTCAGATTACAGAGCAGATCCTCAAAGATTACGGGATAGTCCCCTACTTAATTTCATCAGAGGGTAACTCTTACCTCTCAAGGCTTCTGAGAACCATATACCTTGGCGACTGGGCAAGCTACTTTCTTGCCCTTAAATACGGTTTTGATCCCCTTCCTGTTAGGGTAATTGATTTTATAAAGAGTTCGTTGAAATAAGAGTTACTCGGCTTTTGTTTCAATAGTTACCGTTTTTGTAAGTGGACCCGAATAAAACAGCAACGTTTCTCTCCACTCACCATATGTTGTTCCATATTTGTAGATCGCTCTTATGATGCAGTATCCAGCTGATCCTGTAGTACAGGAACATTTTGTTGCTGTTCCGCATCCTTCAAAGCTCAGAACGCCTGAAAATGCGCTGTCCATTCTAACAAATACAGTGATCCCCGAAGCTGCGGTTCCATCCTGTTTGAGAACTGAAACGTGGAAATCCTGTATCCCTGTTGCATTAACGGTAGTGTTTGAATAGGTTAAACTTTTTGAAGTTGGATTCACAGTAAGGGTCATATTTGAGGTAGCAAAACTTCCACCACCGCAGGAAATTATCGTAGATATCGCTATTGACACAAGAGCAACAATTACCAAAATTGAGCTCACGTAATTCCTCATCTTCTCATTCCCTCCCAGTACTTTTTTAAACGGCATTATCTTACCATATTTTAATGCTCAAGTATCCGGAGCACAAGATCCTCAATCTCCTGAGCCAGGCGGTAATCTTTTTCCGTAAGTCTCCCGGCCTCATGGGTGGTAAGTTTGACCCTTACCTTTTTAAAGCCAACTTCAAGGTCTGGATGGTGCCAGCGGGCCTCCGCAAGTCCTGCTATAGCGTTTACCACAAAGATCGTCCTCTTCCAGTTCCCGGTCTCGTATTCCCTTACCAGAGTTTCTCCCTCTTTACTCCACCCCTGGGGCATTTCCATCATTCCAGCTCCATGTCAAGTTCATTAAAAACAAAATAGACGTTTCGTGAATGAAATACGTCATACATGGCCGAGTCTTTGAAGGGAGTATCCTTGAGCCTTTCGCGTATCTCGTCCACAAATAGTCCCTCATCCTTTAGTTTTGCAACCTCATTCCTCACAAAGCTTATATACCTCCTGGTCCAGTCTATTGCCTCTTTACCCATCGGATCACCGTGTCCCCCCATAAGCTTCTTGAATTTCATCTTTCTGAGGCGGTCAAGAACCTTCAGCCACCTCTTTGTCTTGACGTTCCTGTCACCAAGAAAAGGTATCCTTTTGTAGTAGACCAGGTCTCCAACAAAGAGGTAATCGTCAACCCTGATCACGAGATCGGTGTTGGTGTGGGCTGGGGTCATGGGGATTATCTCAAAGACCTTCTTACCAACCCTGAGCTTGACCTTTCCATCCACTGTCATGTCTGGTCCCACAGGTGTAGTTTTCTCAAAGACACCCGGGAAGGATTTCCTTGCACCGTCAAGGACCATCTGGGCGGTTCCTTCGTCATAAAAAATCTTGAGGTTCTTGTGGGCAATAACCTTTGCGCCCTCATCTTTGTAAGCTATTGCGCCAAAGTAGTGGTCCATGTGGTAGTGGGTGATTATCACGTAAAGGACAGGCCTGTCTTTTATCTTTTTGAGAGCGGTAATGAACTCCCTCGCAAGCTCGGGAGTTGATAATG
>JALTVH010000318.1 GCA_027049085.1 Aquificaceae bacterium
TTATCATTTGTTTTCATTCGCTTATAAATTATACGGCAGTAACCGATTTATATCCTTAAGCCATGGACCCCGGAGCCCTAATAGGAATACTCGGCGCCTTTGGTATGATCGGAATGGCTATCGTCATAGGCGGTAGCCCTGCTGCCTTTATAAATATTCCATCCATTTTTATCGTGGTGGGGGGTGGTATGGCCGCCTCCCTCGGTGGTTTTCCTCTCAAGGATTTTATAAGGGGAGTAACCTCAATCAAGGATGCCTTTCTTTGGAAGCCACCTGATCCCATTGAGACCGTTGAGTTTCTCACCGAGGTTGCTACCAAGGTTAGAAGGGAGGGAATCCTTGCCCTTGAATCGGAGATAGAGCTCTATTATGAGAGGGACCCCTTGCTGGGAGACATGATCAGGATGCTCGTCGATGGACTTGAACTTGAGGAAATCAGAATTTCAGCAGAGGGCGCCATTGCTCAGGTGGAGGACAGGCTCGGAACTAACGTTGCGGTTTGGGAAAAGCTCGGGGACCTTTTTCCCGCCTTCGGTATGATAGGCACTCTTGTAGGTCTGATCCAGATGCTGAGGAACCTGAACGACCCCTCAGCCCTTGGACCTGGAATGGCGGTTGCCTTGATAACAACCCTTTACGGCGCAATACTTGCAAACGCCTTTGCGATACCTGTTGCGACAAAGCTGAAAAAGGTTAAGGATACGGAGGTTCTCTACAAGAACATATATCTGATGGCCATTGAAGGGATCCAAAAGGGTGTAAACCCCAACATCCTTAGACAGGAACTCTCAATCATGCTGGGGGTTGAGGTTGCAGAGGAAGTGTAATGAGGAAAAAGAAGGAGGAGTGCAAGAAGGCTCCTGCCTGGCTTACCTCCTTCGGAGACCTCATGTCTCTCCTCCTGACCTTTTTTATTCTCCTGTATTCCATGAGCATAATCTCCCTTGAAAGGTTCTATCAGGTTCTCAAGGGACTTATTGATGCCTTTGGTGGAAAGCAGGTGGTCTTTCAGGGGAATGATTCGATCAGGGCTTCAAGGGTGCCTCTGAAGATGGAAAACATGCATCTGAGGATAAAAAAGTTTGCAGAGCTAAAGAGGGAAATAACCGCTATCAAGGATTCCCTCCTCAATAAAGGGATTGAGGCTGACTACCTTGTTACGGGAACTTGTATGAAGTTGAGGGTTAACGTCTCAAGGCTTTTCCCCTTAGGGAGTGAGACGCCTTATCCCGAGGCTGAAAGTTTATTCAGGGAAATGTGTGAGAGGCTCAAGAGCTTTTCCCTTCCGATAACCATTGAGGGACATACAGATGATCTGCCCATATCTTCTCTAAAGTACCCTTCCAACTGGGAGCTCTCAGCCCACAGGGCTGTTGCAGTGCTGAGGATCTTTGAGGGCTGTGGTTATCCTCCCGATCTCCTTGGGGCAGTTGGTTACGCCCAGTACCATCCGGTAGTCCCCAACAACAGCTCCCAGGCAAGAGAAAGGAACAGGAGGATTGAGTTTTGCATAAGGTTGAATCCGTGAGGTGAAC
>JALTVH010000319.1 GCA_027049085.1 Aquificaceae bacterium
ATGTAGCCCGCCTTCAACTTCCCTTTGCCTCCCTGATAAATTCTTTCATTTTAATGTGGTCCTTGACACCTGGTGATATCTCAACGCCGGAAGAAACATCAACCGCATAGGGCTTTACTTTGCTTACAGCTTCCCTAATATTTTCAGGCTTTAGCCCACCGGACAGGAAAACCCGAAAACCTCTGTCCACCAGCTCCTTTGCCAGATCCCAGTTGAAGGTCTTCCCCGTCCCGCCGTAAGAGTCTTTCTGGTAGGTGTCAAGCAAAACGCCGTGGGCAGATTTCCATTCCTCTTCTATAACAGGGAGACTTTCTTGAACCCTGAAGGCTTTGATAACTCTGTGGTTTCCAATTTTTTGTGCAAACTTGTAGCTTTCCTCCCCGTGGAGCTGAATCAGGTCAAAGCCTTCTTCCAGAGCGGAAAGAGCCTCCTCAAGGGAAGGGTTTACCATAACCGCCACTTTTAGGGCACCTTTGACCTGAAGGATATCGGTTCTCCTTTCCCTTGGAAGATACCTCGGACTTTTCGGGTAAAGGATCACACCTATGTAATCCGCCCCAAGCCTGACCGCTTCAAGGGCGTCTCCGATCCTGGTTATCCCGCAGATCTTTACCTTCAAGGCTTAGGATCAGAATAGCAAAGCTCAAGGACATCGCGGAGAGTTCTTTTCATCCCCTCAAAGTGGGTACCCTTCCAGAAGAGGGCATCACACTCATGACAGTAAGTGAAATCGTAGGCGCTCTCGTAGGCGGTGGGAGGGATTCTATCTTTAAAATCCTCTTTTCGCACCCTCTCAAGGGAATGCCCGCAGTAGGCACAGAGGTCAAGCCTAAGGGCAGGTTCAAGATCAAAATGCTTTATTACCATGCAGAGCTGAAGTTTCCAGTCCTCACGGGGGACAAGAAAAACCTGAAAACCCCTGTCCTCAAGGGTATCAAACCACCTCCTTGAGGTGGTGATGAACACAAAACCTTCAAATTTAGCCAGCTTACCAAGTTTAACCTCCCCCTTTAGAACTCTGACCTCATGCCCGAGGAACCTGAGCCATTTGGCAATCCTGCTCAGGTTATTTTCAAGAATAAATTTCATGCTAACTTTTATAGTAATGTTTCTCAGAGACCATCAGAAAACAGCCCTTATACACCACGGGAGGGAGATAAGCTTCTCGGAGCTCATTGAAAACTGCAGATCCATGGCTTCTCTCATCGACATCCTTCCAGACGACAGAGTCATGATAATCTCTGAAAACAGACCGGAGTGGATCTATACCCTTTTTGGAACCTGGCAGAGAGGGGGGATAGCCCTTCCCGTTGACTTCATGTCAACACCGGGAGAGATAGCTTACATTATCAAAGACGCAGAACCAAAGCTAATATTCTGCTCCGATGAAACCCAGGAAAACGTGAGGGAAGCCCTAAAACTGTCTCAAAAGGAAATTGAGGTTATTAATTTTGACGATATAACCCTCCCAAAGCCCTTTGAAAAGACCATGAGAAGAGAACCAGAGGACACAGCCCTGCTTATATACACCT
>JALTVH010000320.1 GCA_027049085.1 Aquificaceae bacterium
TCCTTGCTCAGGTAAAGGCTCAGGAACCCGTACAGGAAAACAGGATGGACGTCCTCAAGAAGCAGAAGTCCGACAATGAAGACGCTGATCTTTCAGAAAGCATCATGGAATACACCCGCTACAGAACAGCCTACGATGCCCTGATGAGGATTATTGCGGACACAAGGGACATGACGATCCTGAGGTATATATAATAGCGGGAATAGGAATATGTCTTCACCAGTAGATAATGATCTGGAAGCTGACTTAGTTAACTTTCTTACGGGAGCTGAAGATGGGATCTCTTTTATAAAAAATGTTCCTCACATTGAGAAGCTGAAAATAACCTATTACGATTCAAGAAAAGGAAGGTGAGCCTTTTAAGAACAACTTTCAGGGCTTTTCCCTCTCCGCTCCTCTTACAAATGTCATCGTCGTTGTTTTTTTGAATGCTCTCTCACTCACAGAAAGTTTCACAGAACTTCTCCGAACTCAATACCTGCACATCCAGGGAGTAAAAAGATCTATCGTTGGAAAGTATCAGGTCACAATCCTCCTTCCTGGCTAGGACATACTGGAGCGTATCTTCAAGGTCTTTGAAGTTCTTATCTTTCTTCATTATTACTATAGCTTCTGCTACTTCCTCCCTTCCGAAAGGAATGACTCCGAAAATGCTTATCATCTTCTCTATATCTCTAAGGGCTTTCTTCCTGTCTATTCTTGAAAGAACATAGTACACAGTAGTTATCAGGTCAGAGCTGGTAAGAAGGTAGCTACCTTCAGATAACAATTTCTTTATTGCATATGTAGAGTTCCTGTGGTTTTTCCTTTCCCGATCAAACAGGTCAATTATTACATTACCATCAACAAAGACTTTTCTAAACCTCACTTCCCATTTCCTTCTTTATCTCCTGAACGCTTCTTTCCCCTATCTT
Organism: Aquificaceae bacterium; assembly: GCA_027049085.1. GTDB lineage: Bacteria > Aquificota > Aquificia > Aquificales > Aquificaceae > Hydrogenivirga. The sequence goes on from JALTVH010000320.1 coordinate 915, forward strand.
CCCTCTGTAGGTTTCTATATCCAACATAAGTTCCTCAAACAGCTTTAGCTTCCTCTTCCTTTCATACTCCTGGGATCTCTCCATAATGAGGTCCTCTATTAATTCGCTCTGGGACTTCCCCATCTCCTTTGCAAGCTTCTTTAAAAACATCTCTGCTTCCTTTGAGAGGGTTATGTTCTTCCTGACTTTCATACATTTGAATATACACACAAGAGAGTGTGTATGCAAGCTCATAGCTTTTCAAGAATAATCATCGGGCTGTAGCTGGGACAGCCATCTTTCCCACAGGGTTTTCCACTCAGATCTGAAAAAGTATATGAGAGCTTCCCTATCCTTTCCAATTTTCCTCTCCCTTATCTATGAGGACTTCTTAATCTTGATGTCTTTCTTTTTCACGCTCAGAGCTTCTGCAAGCTCCAGTTCCGATAGGGGGGAGAGGAAGGGCAATAGAACCTCATTTGCTGTTCCAAAGCACCTGATCACTCCTCCTCTTCAGTAAAGGCGCTGAGGACGGTCTCAATAATTGAGATAACCACTGATATGACGTTTGCGGCCAGCGCGCCCTGAGCAAGCCCCACAGCCTCTACCTGGTCCCCGACAAAATAAACAAAGAGTG
>JALTVH010000321.1 GCA_027049085.1 Aquificaceae bacterium
GTTCAGGGTAGAACTAAACCCTCCTCCCCACCTTTATGATATTTTGTGCAAAATTACAGTTTTTTGGGGGTAATTTTCACATTTCTTGCATTTGTTTATTAAACGTAGGTCCGGTCCCTGAAAGGAGCCGGTGTGATTATACTGAGTGTATTTCATGGTATGAATCTCCATATAACCATGTCATCATCGCCACTGCTATTCCGACTATGGCCAGTAACAAGTATCCTACCCTGACTATCCAGAACTATTGAGAACCCCCTGTCATGCCTATTTCCCCCTGCAGCATTATGGTGTACGACGGCGCCATTTGTTCCAAAGGAGGTATCCAGTGTACCATCTGAGTTGAATCTCCAGATGACCATGTCATGATTGCCACCGGAATTCCAGCTAGATCCTGCAACAAGGATTCTGCTTTGGCCATCCACAATTATTGAGCGACCTTCGTCATCTTCGTTTCCACCTGCAGCATTATGGTGTACGACGACGCCATTTGTTCCAAAGGAGGTATCCAGTGTACCATCTGAGTTGAATCTCCAGATGACCATGTCATGATTGCTACTGGAATTCTCGCTATATCCTGTTACCAGAATTCTTCCCTGACTATCTAAGGTTATTGATCTCCCTACATCAGTTCCATTTCCGCCTGCTGCATTGTTATGTACTACAACACCGTTAGTTCCAAAGGAAGTATCCAGTGTACCGTCTGAGTTGTACCTCCAGATAATCATATCAAAACCATTTCCAATTAAACCATTATAATCATCCCTGTAACCTGTCACGAGAATTCGTCCTTGACTGTCAATAGTTATTGAATTTCCCTGGAATAAAAAATTAATATCATCATAAAGCACAATACCATCACTATCAAAAGTAGTATCAAAAGTGCCATCTCGGTTTAACCTCCATATAGCCATAGTACCGTTACTTCTACCTGCCACGAGTATCCGCTCCTGACTGTCTAATGTTAATGAGTATCCTGTGTCGTAGCTACCTGGACTAGCAGTATTATCGTAAACTACCACGCCGTTAGTTCCAAAGGAATTATCCAGCGTACCATCTGAGTTGAATCTCCAGATGACCATGTCATAATTGCCACTGGAATTCTCGCTATATCCTGTTACCAGAATTCTTCCCTGACTATCCAGAACTATTGAGAACCCCGTGTCATGACCATTTCCACCTGCAGCATTATGGTGTACGACCACGCCATTTGTTCCAAAGGAAGTATCCAGTGTACCATCCGGGTTAAATCTCCATATAACCATGTCCCTATCGCCACTGCTGTTCCTGCTAAATCCTGTTACAAGGATCCTTCCCTGTCTGTCAGTAATAACTGAATTTCCTCTGTCCCTCCAGTTTCCGCCTGTGGCATTATTGTGGAAGACTATTCCATTACTACCAAAAGTAGGGTCAAGGGTTCCTGAATCGTGACAATTAATTTCTATGTTGGTTACATTTGAACCGGATACGGTTCCTGAGCCATTCTTAATGAAGCATGTCTGGCCGGTAGGCTGGGTAAGGATAGTGACGTTGTAGGTTGAGCCATCAGGCAGTCGTGTTGAAAATGTGAAACTACCGTTCGCAGTGATGGTAAGGTCGTCACTGCCGTTGTTTTGAAGAACAAGGGTACCATTCAATCCAGTTACAGTTCCACCAATGGTATAAGTTGGTGTACTGTTACCACCTCCACCTGCTGAACATCCATAAATAAAGGACGTGACCAACATCCCTAAGAATAACCTTTTCTTTATCATCATACTCACCTCCCAAGAGTTTTTGATGGTTTGGAAGGTTCAGTGTGGAACTAAACCCTCCTCCCCATCTGCTAAATATTCTTAGTCAGGTTATAAAAATGCGAAGGTATTTTTTCACAAACTCGCTGGTTAGTTTTATAAGTCTGAACAGCAGACTTTAGCCACAGCAGTAGCGGCCCGCAGGAATGTTTCTTTCTGGGGCGAGTAAGGAAATTCCCTCCCTGGTAAGAATATGTGTGCTGACTAAGGGGTGAGTTTCCAGACAATCATATCCAGATCGTTATTGCCATTCAAACTGTAACCTGTCACAAATATTTTTCCCTGGCTGTCTATTGTGAGTGAGTATCCACCATCATTGCCATTTCCGCCACCGGCATTGTTATGAACGACTATCCCACTGTTTCCAAAGGTATTGTCAAGGGACCCATCAGCGTTTAGTTTCCAGACAGCCATATCATCGTTTCCATTACTATTCATACTGTTGCCTGTTACAATTATCTTTCCCTGGCTGTCTATTGAGATCGAGTACCCTCTATCGTTGCCATTGCCACCACTGGCATCATTATGAACTACTATCCCATTGTTTCCAAAGGAATTATCCAGTGTGCCATCGGCGTTGAATCTCAAGACTACCATGTCATAATCACCATTTATGTTTTTGCTTAAACCAGTAACAAGGACCTTTCCACTACTATCAATCGCAACCGATTTTCCAATGTCGTCACCATTCCCTCCGGCGGCGCTGTTGTGAACGACTATTCCATTATTTCCAAAGGAATTATCCAGTGTGCCATTGGCGTTGAATCTCCAGACCACCATGTCGTTATCGCTTCCGTTGAAGCTATAACCAGCCACAACGATCTTTCCGTTGCTATCAACAACAATTGAACTTCCAATATCGTTGCCATTTCCACCGGCAGCGCTGTCGTGAACAACTACACCATTGTTTCCAAAGGTATTATCTAATGTTCCGTTAGAGTTATACCTCCATATAACCATGTCATAGTTGTTGCTTGCATTAAAGCTTGTTCCAGTCACCAGAACCCTGTTTTGACTGTCAGTTGTAATTGAAAAGCCCCAGTCGTTATCATTTCCGCCGGCGGCGTTATCGTGAACAACTATTCCATTATTTCCAAAGGAATTATCCAATGTTCCGTCAGGATTGTATCTCCAGATAACCATATCAATGTTGCTTCCGTTGAAGCTATAACCAGCCACAACGATCCTTCCATTGCTATCAATGACTATTGACGTGCCCCTGTCGTTACTGTTTCCTCCCGCAGCACCGTTATGGACGACCACACCATTATTTCCAAAGGAATTATCCAGTGTTCCGTCAGCATTGATCCGCCAGATGACCATATCTTCGTTAAAACTGGCGTTTTTGCTGTGACCCGCAACGAGTATTTTCCCCTGACCGTCTATTGTAATTGACCACCCAACATCTTCACTATTGCCACCGGCAGCACTGTCGTGAACAACTACACCATTGTTGCCGAAGGTTTGGGGACTGTTCCCACCTCCGCCTGAAGAACAGCCAAAAATCAATGTGCTGAATAGTGAAGGTACCATGAATTTCCACTTCATGGCATAACCTCCCGTTTTATTGATGGTTTGGAAGACTAAAGGTGGTGCTAAGCCCTCCTCTCCACCTTGGAATTATTATGAATTAATTTAAGCGTGTGTGTTGGTATTTTTCACAATTTCTTCCAATATGACGGATTAATAATGTTTAATGCTTAACAAGGGAGGTTGGGAATGAAAAGATTGATTCCTTTCTTAATCACCTTAATCACTTTATTGTTCGTGGTATCAGGTTCTTCAATTGCAGGGTGGGCAGAAAGGGAGCTATTCATTTCCCGTGGCATTAGTGTTGTTGACTTTGTAAAGAAAGGTTCTACAAGGGCGGTATTGTATGAGAAAGGTGCCAAGACTTACATTGCCGAATTTAACGGACTTTCTTGGGAAATTGAGGAAGTTCCTGATTGTCAAAACAGCGGGTCTCTCTTTTATGATGTTACTGGAAATGTTTATGTCGCTTGTTATTCCAATGGTCTGGAATTTTATCTCCATATCAAGGACTCGTCTACAAACCAATGGCAGAGGGAAAAAGTGGATGAGTTTACCTCAAGCTATACTCCTGCTGGGGTTTTTGTTGCTGTTGAGGAAACAGGCACGATTCATTATATATATGGAATAGATAATGTTATAGTTCATTTAAGAAAGTCAGGGGGAAGCTGGGTCAAAGGTGTAAGTGACTTTAGTGGGGGGTATGTCTATGATCTTGACGTTTCGTTAAAGAGGGATTCATCAGGCAATGAGAGACTCTTTATGGCTTACTCAATAAACAATGGATCAGCCCCTGATGAAGTAACTATAAAAGGTTGGGATGGGAGTACTTGGACGACTCTCCATACAGAGAGCAGAGCTACCCCTGTACATATTGACTCTTACGGAGAAAGTTATGTAATGTTTTTCAAACCTCAAACTGCCCGAGACTTCAAAGTTGTTCAGGGTCAGTTCCCCAACCCGCCTACGACTCAAGTGGAATTTGATGAGAATTCAGGTGAAAACGTTATTAATTTTACAAGGGCGGATGTTACATTCCTTACACCGCCTGCCTTTAGGGTTTATTACTTTGATTACTTTGGTTTTCAATCATGGAGAATAAGATACAGGAATTCAACAGATTTGGGAATTGCTTATGATGCTGTATTAAACCAGTTCAATAGCAATTATGTTGACCTATATGCTATTGGGGATGAGATTGTGTATGAGTCCTCTGCGATTGGAGCTGAATTAAGGCACCTCAACACACAGACCGATGCGGGCGGTATCATTGACTCTGATTATGGATTTGTTGATGTGCTCAAGCTCTTTGGAGGAACCAAGGACGATCTGGATTTCGTAACAGGAACGAATGGGAATCTCTATTATGGTCAACATAAATCCGGTCTGACTAACCTTGTTAGGATTGATAGCTATTATTCCTTTTTAGATCATGGTGTTGGGTGCAATGGATCTAAATTTGTTATCTATTATGCAGGGTTTTTATCTCCCTTTGGATACCAGAATGTAGTGATAGCAGTTTTTGGTAATGCATGGAAGTTTTATGTTTTACCGGGTGCTAATTATTCAAACACGAAGGATGTAGAAGCGAGTATTGATTGTAATGGAAATTTACATGTTTTTACAAATTTTGATGACTCAGGTAGCAATTTACTCAACCATTATGTGCTTGACACCTCAACTGAAACATGGTCAGTGGAAGTTATTGGGACATATAGTGATAGATTTACGTTTTTTGATTCACGGATTAAAAATGACGGTCAAATAGACCTTGTTCTGGGTATTATTTCGGCGAGCAGGATTACGGAACTGATCTCTTATACAAATTCGGGAGGTACCTGGAGCACAGAAACAATAGCTTCATCCTTGGCTGCACTTCATTCAGATGGACGCTTTTCAGATAAGAAATATCCAACGATCATTTTGGTTGATTATAAGACTCCGCCAGACATATCAACTTTGACGCTGTTTATCCTGGAACACGATGGTACTTCCTGGCAAAGAAAGGAAGTTTATGGACCTTTTCATCCATCGATCACCATTTACTACAGGTTTCAAAATATATTGGCTTTTGACGTTTCCTCTTCTGGGAAAACGTTTATTGTGATTTTGGACCCTCTCACGGGAGCTAAAAAGTTTTTTAGAGATGGATCCTTAGAGGATATACAGGGTGTGAATATATCTCTATCAAACGATATGCTCGCCAGTGAAAATTCTATCTTAGTAGTGAACCAGACAATAAATTATCTTGAATACACTGAAACACTGCTTCAATACGATTTCCCTGTGCCCAATGCGGGAGGTGGCGGTTGTGGTGGCTGTAATATCGCAGGGTTTGGAGGTTTACTGCCCGGCTATGTATTTCTAATGTTATTAATTGTGTTTAGGTTATTGAGGTTATCAAAAGATTTGAAAAAGGGTCTGTAATAAGTTTAAAGCCAGGCGGTACGAGTGTGGTTGAAGAGTATTCAACGACCACCGCGGGACCTTCAATGAGGGCACCGGGCTTGAGAAGGGAGCGGTCGTAAATTTTAGTTTCTTGATATTCACCGCCGAAGGCGGTCTTTGTGGTGCCTATAAGGGCATAATCTGGTTTGTGTTCCTTAGATTTGTACTCCTTTATAGGTGGTTTTGGGCGCCTTACTATTGCCCTGAGGCGGATGTTGACGATCTCAGACTCCCTTTCGTGGATGTAGCGGTAGCGCCTCTGATGGGCTCTGTGGAACTCGCCGACGGGATCATCGGTGAAGGGAACGTTGAGTTCGTAAGACTGGCCCTTGAACCTCATATCCAGACTTCTTTTAAAGAGAACCTCCTCCTCTTTGAATCCGTCCCTTTCAAGGTCAGCAAGAGCCTGCTGAATAAGGGTGCCAAAGAGCTGTTCAAGGGTGTCCGTTGAAGTTTCCTCTGCTATGAGCATTACCGTGAGGGAGTAATCCCTTATCACGTCCGCGCAGAGGATCCCGAAGGCGGAGAATAGGCCCGGATTCGGGGGTATTATGACCTCTTTTATGCCAATTGACTTTGCCAGCTCGCAGGCGTGGAGGGCACCGGCACCGCCGAAGCATATCAGGGAAAACTCCGAAGGGTCGTGGCCCCTTTCCACAGAGACCTTTCTGAGGGCTCTCTCCATATTGGAGTTGGCGATCTCTATAACCGAAAGGGCAACCTCCAAGGGATCCCTCCCGAGGGCTGAACTCAGTCTTTCAAGGGGATCCTTTAGGAGGTGAGGATGAAGCTTAAACTTACCGCCGAGAAAGTGGTCAGGAATTAGCCTTCCAAGGTAGAGGTTGGCGTCTGTGATGGTAAGGTCCTTTCCTCCTTTGCCGTAGCAGGCGGGTCCCGGGTCTGCCCCCGCGCTCTTTGGTCCTACTTGCAATGCGCCTCCCTCATCTATCCATGCAATGGAACCACCACCCGCACCGATGGTGTGGATGTCTATCATCGGAACCTTAACGGGAAATCCCTCAACCTTGGATTCGGTGGTCATCACAGGCTCACCTTCAATCAGAGAAACGTCCGTTGAGGTACCGCCCATGTCAAAGGTGATTAGATTCTCTTTTCCTATGGATTTTCCGAGGTAAAGGGCGCCTATCACTCCCCCTGCGGGACCGGAAAGGATGGTCCTTACAGCCTCCTTCCTTGCCTTGTCGGCGCTGAGGAGTCCCCCGCTTGACTGAATAATGAGGAGATTGTCCCCCTTTCCGAGGTTTGAAACCAGGTGGGCGATGTAGCGGTCCATCCCTGGTGTGAGGTAGGCGTTGATAACTGTGGTTGAGGTCCTCTCGTACTCCCTGAACTCCCTGACAACTTCGTGAGAGAGGGACACGTGGAAGTTCCCTTCCTTCAGTAAAATTTCCCTGACCTTCAGCTCGTGCTCGGGATTTGCGTAGGAATGCAGAAGGCATACCGCAACGCTCTCAACTTTGAGATCTTTGAGCTTCTCCGCAAGCTGTGAAATTTCTTCCGGTGAGAGTTCTTCTATTACTTTGCCGAGGTGGTTGATCCTTCCCCTTATTCCAAAGCGCAGTTCCCTGGGCACAAGGGGCTTTGGCTTCCTGTAGTGAAGGTCGTAGAGCCTATCTCTGGTCTGGCGTCCGATTTCTATTACGTCCTCAAAGCCCCTGTTGGTTATAAGAGCGGTTTTTGCCCCTTTCCTCTCAAGGAGGGCGTTGGTCGCTACCGTGGTGCCATGAAGGATAAGTCTTTCCTCACCACCGATCTCCTCCAGTCCCCTGAGTATAGCCTCCGAAGGGTTGCTGGGTGTTGAGGGAACCTTAAGGGTTTTTATGGAACCATTCTCTTCATAGATGAAGTCGGTGAAGGTTCCGCCCGTGTCAACAGCGATGACCTTCATGGCAGGATCTCTTCAAGGTATCTTCCGATGTGTCTGAGGTTCTCAATTCCTACAGGGTCCCTTTCCTGAAGGGGGACAAAGAGGATCCTTTCCTTTCCGAAAATCTCAATTATTTCATTTATGTAAGC